>CAZXHO010000058.1:0-10652 GCA_964640365.1 uncultured Sangeribacter sp.
TGATACCGAAATGTCGCGAATTTCCTCGGCTCCGCCCCGATTTTCGCGATTTTTTCGTTCCTTATAAGGATAATTTCTATGCCCCAAAAAATACTTTAAAGTCCAATATCATTAAACATGAACCTATTTTCACGACTATCTCGTATCGGCTGCTTTGTTTCTGCCACTGCGATTATTTCCGCTCTCAACTTTTTGGTTCATGCCGAATCCATCGATCGCCAATCCTATAAAATATATGTAGATGAAACTGGCACAATGAGGCGCACGGATAATAATGAGGAGGTTTCGTATTATGGAACCAACTACACTTTGCCGTTTGCCCACGCTTTCCGCGCTATGAATCATCTTAATATTGACCATAAGAAGGCAATCGATAGAGACACTTATCATTTTTCAAGGCTTGGATTTAATGGCTTTCGTCTCCACCTATGGGATGTTGAGCTGTCAGACAGCGCTGGAAATCTTCTTAACAATGAGCACCTCGACCTCCTTGATTATCTTATAGCCGCTTTAGAAAAGAGAAATATCGATATCATACTTACTGCCCAGACTAATTTCGGTAACGGTTATCCGGAAAAAAATATTGACACAGGGGCTTTTACGTATGATTTCAATAAATGTGACATTCATGCCGACAAAAAGGCGCAGAAGATACAGGAAAATTATCTTCAGCAACTTGCTGCTCATATTAATCCATACACCGGTAAAAGTTATGGTAATGACAATGCCATAATTGCTATGGAAATTAACAATGAACCGTGCCACACTTCTTCGCCCAAAGAGGTTACCGCTTACATAAATAAAATGGCAAAGGCTCTGAAGAAAGGAGGTTTTAACAAACCGATTCTTTATAATGTAAGTCATAATCCGGACGTTACGGACGCCTATTATGATGCCGACATTCAAGGCACCACGTATCAATGGTATCCCACAGGGCTTGTTGCCGGACACGAAAGAAAGGGTAATTTTCTCCCTGCTGTAGACCAATATCCCATCCCTTGGAAAAACTCAATGAAAAACTATGATCGCATGGCGCGATTGGTGTATGAATTCGATCCCGGCGATGTACTCTATTCCTATTTATATCCAGCAATTGCCCGCACTTTCAGGAAAGAGGGATTTCAATGGATAACACAATTTGCCTACGATCCCACTGATATGGCGCGGTTTAACACCGAGTATCAGACACATTTCCTTAATCTGGCATATACTCCTGCTAAAGCAATAAGTATGATGATAGCCGCTGAAGTGGCAAGAGATTTAAAACGGGGTTATGATTTTGGAACATTTCCTACCGATACCGTTTTTGATAATTTCCGCCTCAGCTATGCTAATGATCTCAGTGAATTAAATTCTCCGGAAAAATTTTATTATAGCAATACTACCGATTCCCATCCACGTCAACCCTCTTCCCTCAAACATATTGCCGGTCACGGTTCTTCTCCTGTGGTAGAATATGAAGGAACCGGAGCATACTTTCTTGACAAGACAGATATAGGCGGTATCTGGCGACTTGAGGTCATGCCGGATATTATGTTAACCTCTGATCCCTTCAATAAGCCATCGCTAAATAAAGAGGTCGGCGAAATAGTATATCGCTTGCAACCAATGAAAATAAACCTTCCGTCGCTCTCAGATTCGTTTACTTTTGCTAATATATCAAATGAAACCCCGGGAGTAAGGAAAACAGGAAACGCAACCGAAGGAAGTTTCGAAGTCTATCCTGGTGTATATCTGCTCTCCAATAGTAGTGAAATCCTTTTGAACACTCTTGAAAATGAAGAGTTTATGAAATCAGGCATCACTGACTTTGTCGCTCCTGAAAACAAAAATGTGAAAAACATTGTAATTCATACACCACAGCAATATATTTCTGAGAACGATAGTGTTGTAATTACCGCAGAAGTATTCGGAAGCAAAGATCCGGATGCAGTCACAATATATCCCTCTAAGGTTTCATTTTGGTCTGACCGCAATAAACTTTTCCCAATGGAAAAAGTTTCAGGCTATACCTACCGTGTCGTGATACCTGCAGATCAACTGAATCGTGGAAACACTGCAGAATATAATATTGTGGTGACAGAAGAGGGAAAAGATACCACTTTCCCACAAAATATGCCGGGAAATCCTCTTGACTGGGATTTTACCGATACAGAATATTATGTTTCCCACAAAGTTTCTCCTTTGGCGCCTGCAATTCTATTGAATCCTGTGGAGAATGATCCACATCTCGAAACAGCCATGATTCCGGAAGCATGGAATTTCCGAATGGCTTTTGAAAATAATGCACCGATGGCAGAAAATTACTATGCCCTTAATGCCACCCCGGAAAACCAAGGAGTTCTCGTTGTGAGAAGATATGTAGGCGACGAACTCAAAGGTGCACCTATGATGAAGAATAAAAAGGAGATAGTGCTTAAACTAGGAGAATCCCACGGATTGGAGGATGCAGAGATCGCAATGGTAGGAAAAAACGGCGCCACATATTCCGCTAAAATTTCTTCAGTAGGGCAAACGCCGGGTAATATTATAAGAATTCCTTTTTCTTCACTTAAACAAAGGAGTAGCCTTATAATTCCCGCTCCCTATCCTTCGTTTCTCCCACGGGAGGTAGAAATAAATCCACTTCCTTTTGAATCCGAAGAGATAGATTTCATACAACTTATCATTCCAACAGAAAAAGAGCGCGAGATTGCGGCTAAAATAGGAGGAATTTGGTTGGAATAAAACTTATTTCATAAGATTTATTATACAGAATGATGTCTCTCGCATAAATATGTCACTAATTATAAATGAGTGATTTAATAAGGAATTACACCTCCCAATCAGATTTATTTTTTGCATAAAATCAGTAATTTGATTAACTTTGAAAGGTGAAGCATCCCGGCAAGGATGTTTTCACCTTTTTTCGAATTATAAATTAATCAATACAATATCATGAAACATCTGATTTCTATTTCGCTGATCGCTCTCTCATTTCTCGGAGCAAGTGGTCAGACAGCCAAAGATGCGTGCACAAGCATCATGGTGGGCAAGAAAGCCTCTGCCGACGGCTCAGTTATGACGAGCCACACCTGCGATTCATGGTACAGGACATGGATGCAGATGACCCAACCTACAGACTATCCGAACGATACAGTTATGAGCGTATATGACGGGCGCATGCACACGGAATATCCTACAAGTATGGACGGAATGAAGGAGAAAGGGAAAATTCCACAGGCACGACATACTTACCGTTTCCTTGACACGGCATACCCCTGTCTTAATGAGAAGCAGCTCGCTATCGGAGAGACCACTTATTCCGGACGTGACACCATGCGTAATAAGGAGGGTATGTTTATGATCGAAGAGCTGGAGCGCGTTGTGCTTGAACGTTGTTCAACTGCTCGCCAAGCAATTACCCTCATGGGAGATCTGATTAAAGAATATGGCTACGGCGACAGTGGGGAGTGCCTTACCATTGCTGATCCGAATGAAGTATGGATTTTTGAGGTACAAGGAGAAGGACCGGATAAAATCGGTGGCGTTTGGGCTGCCGTGCGAATTCCCGACGATCATATTGCCGTAAGCGCAAATGTGAGCAGAATTGGAAAGCTAAACCTCAAGGATAAAGACAATTATATGGCCTCCGATAATGTAATGGAGGTAGCAAAGAAAATGGGGTTATGGGATGGAAAAGAGGAATTTTCATTCTGGAAAGCTTACAGCGGAGGAAACTATGCTAAAGAACCTAAAAACTATAGCGTACGTGAGTTGTTCATTATGAACGAATTGGCGCCAAATGCCGGTTTTACTTCCGACATGGAGGAACTTCCTTTGAGTGTTAAGCCTGAAAAGAAAGTCAGTGTAGAAGACGTGGCTTGTTTGCTCGGATCATATTATGAGGGTACACCAAATGCCTTGTTCGAGCGTCTGAAAGTGAAAAATACAGCGAAAAAAGCTGATTCAGCCACCGATATGCCCGACAGTATCGTTAGTAATTTTGCCAATCCATGGATGCGTCCGGATGAAATAGCCGTATACGAAGCTATGGGAGACAATGCGATGCACAATATTCGTACGGTCAGTGTTCCATGGTGTGCTTATTCTACAATTATACAATGCCGCGATTGGCTTCCGGATGGTGTTGGAGGAGTAGCTTGGGTATGTCTTGATAATCCCGGTCAGTCACCAAGATTTCCCATCTTCGCCGGCTCAACAGATGTGCCCGAAATGTTGAAGATATGCGGGCAACTCCGAGAAAGAGATGATGCAGCACTCTGGCGCTACCGCAAGCCCAACCGCCTCGCTACAGTGAGATGGGGTCAGAGCCGTAAGTTCACAGAACCCGCACGTGATTACTTCCTTAAGAAAGGTCAACGTGAATTGCCAATGGTGGAGACCCTATATCAGCAATACCTTAATGATGGCAATGAAGAAGAAGCTGCAGCACTGCTTACAGATTATCAGAAAGATTTCTTCGGTGCTACCATCAACCGTTGGGATGAACTAGGCGACCGTCTCTGGAAACAACATTGGACAGGTTTCTAACTCGATAATGACAAAAGTGTAACCTTTGCAATTATAAAACCCGACTGCAGAAAATTTCGCTAAATCTGCAGTCGGGTTATTTTTTAAGTATATCCTAAATATAATGGTAATTCGGGTCGCAACTAACGTTGGCTATCTTTTTACCTCTTCGGGAGGACTCCATCTGTAAAGGCGGTCTGATGGACGCACTTTTGAAGGAACCGGCATCGAGAATCTATCTCCCTTGGTGACCTCTTCAACCGGTTTAAGATCCACTCGCAATTCGTCAACAGTAAATATTAACGCTCCGGTAGTTGGTCCTGTTATTACCACTTCGTCTCCTACACGCAATGATCCCGCCTCCAGCTGAAATTCTCCTATTCCTATTTTCGGGAAGTAACGAATTGCTTTTGCTGCATATACCTTGGTCCGAGTGGCAGAAGATCCATATTTAGAACTCCATTCACCAAGTCTCTGGCCCAGATAGTAACCGTTCCAGAAGCCACGGTTGAAAATTTTCTCAAGTCTACTGTCCCAACGCGCTACCTTTTCTTCATTAAACGAGCCGTTGCAGATTGCCTCCAATGCTTCAGAATAACATTCTACAGCTTCATGTACATATTCCGGACCTCTTGCACGTCCCTCAATCTTAAACACACGAACGCCCGCCTCCACCATTCTGTCGAGGAAATGAATAGTTTTAAGATCTTTGGGCGACATGATGAATTTGTTATCCACTACCAATTCTTCATCCGTCTCCCTGTCTTTCACAGTGTAAGACCGACGGCAAATCTGGTTACATGCTCCCCGGTTAGCACTTGAGTTCATTTCGTGCAGACTCATATAGCATTTACCACTGACAGCCATGCATAGAGCACCATGGCAAAACATTTCAAGACGTATGGGCTTACCGGATGGTCCGACGATGCCTTCTTTTTCTATGCAATTATAGATACTTGCAACCTGATCGAGATTCAATTCTCTGGCAAGCACCATCACATCGGCAAACTGACTGTAAAAGCGGACTGCCTCAATATTTGTTACGTTAACCTGAGTGGAGATGTGTACCTCCTGCCCGATACTTCGTGCGTACAGTATAGCAGCCATATCAGAAGCTATTATTGCCGATATGCCTGAATCTTTTGCAGTGTCTATTATATCACGCATTCGTTCAAGGTCGCTGTCATAGACTATCGTATTGACTGTGAGATAGGTTTTAACTCCTTGGGCTTCACATTCCTTTACGATCTGACGCATGTCATCGGTAGAAAAATTAGAACTTGAACGAGAACGCATGTTCAAGCCTTCGATGCCGAAATATACGGCATCAGTACCTGCGGCAAGTGCAGCCGCAAGAGACTCCCAACTGCCTACGGGAGCCATTATTTCAAAATCCTTACGGTTCATTAACTTGCAATGTAATAAGTGACAGCACCGAATGTAAGGGATTTCCAAGTAATATTTGAAAATCCTGCTTCTTTCAATATTTCCGCCATTGCAGCACGTTGCGGAGCTGCAGCGATACTTTCAGGAAGGTAGGTGTAGGCACGACTGTCGCCACTCACCATTCTTCCGACGGTGGGAATTAAATGGCGCGCATAAATCTTATAGCCCAATCGGGTCAATTTCCCTTCCGGAACGGAAAGTTCTATAATGCATAATATTCCTCCTTTGCGCAAAACTCTTCTCATCTCACGGAGACCTTTCAGAAGATTTTCAAAATTCCTTACTCCATATGCCACTGTTATAAGCCCAAACGATGAGTCGTGAAAAGGAAGATCAAGGCAATCTGCTTTTCCAAAAGTAATTAACTCTTTCTCTCCAGCCGGCATGGCATCAAGTTTTTTTCTTGCCACTTCAAGCATTCCCGCTGAAAGATCTATGCCGGTGATTTTTGCTTCCGGTAACAGGTCATGCAGACGGAAAGCCACATCTCCCGTACCGGTTGCCACATCCAGAATATTAATACTTTTATCATGAGCACCACAGGCAACCCCGGTCTCTTTATAAAAGACGCTTGCAGACTCGAGCTTTTTTATTGACTCTTTCAATGCCCTATCACGCCAATGCCGGTGCAATCCGAATGTCATCGCCGTGTTCATGAAGTCGTAGGCGGAGGCTATGGAATCAAACATTTCCTCTACCTGCTCCCCTTTCTCCCTACGGTTGTCATATGGATTAACAACCTCTGCCCCGGTTTTAATATTTTCTTCTTCTGCCATCAGAGGTTTTTATAGAATGACCTGCGACGTCGGTGCTGACGATTCTTGAAATAATCCCACTGCCCCTGTACTTTGGCATTTGTCTCCATTTCCGGATTTGATTCGGCATACTTATAACCATATTTATTATAATATGGTATTAAATCCTGAAACAACAAGGCATTCACACCCTTATTCTGATATTGTGGTTTTACTGCCACTAAAAGAAGATCTACTCTGTCATTCTTTCCTTTCAGTCCTTTCAACAGATGGATCCAACCGAAGGGGAGCATTTTGCCTTTACTTTTCTGCAATGCCCGGCTCATGGATGGCATTGAAATTCCCACACCTACCAGTTTACCTTCCTTATCTACTATAAGGGTTAAGAGATCAAGATTGAGCAACCCGAGATATATGTCAATATAATATTCAATCTGACGTTCAGTGAGATGTGAATATTCATAAAGCCCGTCATAGGTATCATTTATAAGATGGAACAGAGCCCTGCCATATTCGTTTTTCACCCGTTTGCGATTCTTGTATTTCAGCACCGTCAGCCCAAATTTCTTCTTTACTATATCGGCAATGCGGTTATATTTCTCCGGGATGTTTTCCGGCACCTCCATGAGAAACTCCACCCAGTCAGATTCTTTTTTATAACCATGCTTCTCCATATGCTGCGCATAATAGGCATGGTTATATATAGTCGCCATTGTTGAGAGTTCCTGAAAACCTTCCACAAGCATCCCTTCATGGTCAAGATCAGTAAACCCAAGCGGACCGATAAGTTTCTTCATTCCCTTCTTTCGCGCCCAGTCTTCCACTGCTTTAAGAAGCGCTTCGGAAACCTCCGCATCATCAATGAAATCAATAAATCCGAATCGTGCATTCTTAGTCTTATGATGTTCATTCACCTGACGGTTGAGAATTCCTGCGATTCTGCCTACAGGCTTCCCATCGCGGTAGGCCATAAAATAGACTGCTTCACAAAAATCGAATGCTGGGTTAATCTCCGGAGAAAGAGTCGCCACATCATCACTCACAAGAGGAGGGACAAAGTAGGGATTCTTATCATATAGATCAATCTGAAATTGGGTAAACTTCTTTAGGTTAGCCTTGGTAGGCTCTATTTCTTTTATTTCTATCATTTAGAAGTGGGTTGGAGTGTTATGGTAGTCTGCACCGCCGTGACCATCTGGTAGACTCTACGGCCAAAATGCAACTCGACTGATGGTTCAGCCCTTAAATGAGAGCCATACGAGAAGTATACCCATTAGTGCAATGAATATACAAAGAAATATATAAATCTGTGAGGAATTTCGCTTCTCCATTGACAACTGGAGATCGCTGACCGTGCGGTAAGGATGTTCGGGATCCATACACTTACGCGCAATCTTTCTTAGCTTAGGCAACGATGTGGGAAGATTGTCGAGCACCTCATTAATCACCTTACCATAGCTTTCAATATCCCTGCGAGTATCCTGTTCTGAAAGGCTATCAAGCTGATTATAGCCCACATTTGCCAATTTCAGATTTTCATTATATTCTGTAAATATAATGGATTCGGGAGTAATCGGGACATGCTGCACATGGTTCTCCTGAATATAGTCCATGGCATCGAGCAACTGTGTCTGAAGCCTATGCACAATTTTTGGGGTAAGCCGTTTTTCATCGATCAACCGGCGTAATGAATAACCGTAGGCATCGTCCGTGATTATCGCCTTCCCCACTCCCGGAACGACTTCAAGATCATTTACCATCACAATATTAGGATGGCAAAGGTTATAGCGGATATCAAATTCTTTCTCCAGCATGCCCCGGCGTGCAGGATCGTCGGCATATTCTTTTTTCAGAGCCTTCAACATCACCCACTTTCCATGCTTACGAGCCGTGTAGACATCGTAATATTTCTCCTCCCATTCAGGAAGAAGATAAAGATCCGTCCATTTTCCGGTAGGATCATTTATAGGAATCAGTTTTTCTCCTTTGCTGATATATCCCGGTCCGCTATTTGCCATATTATTTATTGTATATGCGATGGGCATACCGGATGCAAATTTCAGCATCCGGCAATATCCGGTTAATTAATTATGTCGAATCCAGTATATTTACGCAGACATTCCGGAACAATTATCCCTTCAGGTGTCTGATTATTCTCCAAGAGCGCGGCAACTATGCGAGGAAGTGCAAGTGCCGATCCGTTCAATGTGTGGCAAAGCTTTATTTTCTTATCCTCATCGCGGAATCGGCATTTCAGTCGGTTGGCCTGATAGGTTTCGAAATTCGATACAGACGAAACCTCGAGCCAACGTTTCTGGGCAGCACTCCACACCTCAAAGTCGAAAGTGATAGCCGAAGTGAACGACATATCACCACCACACAATCTCAGAATATGCCAGGGAAGCCCCAGTTTTTCCAACAGCCCTTGTACATGATCTTTCATTTCTTCAAGTGCGGCGTAAGAATTTTCAGGCTTCTCAATCCTCACGATCTCAACCTTGTCGAACTGATGAAGACGGTTCAAACCACGCACATCTTTACCGTAGCTACCGGCCTCACGACGCCAACATGGCGAATAAGCACAATTTTTCTTCGGAAGCTCAGCGCCGGGTATAATTACATCACGGTAAATATTGGTGACGGGAACTTCGGCTGTAGGTATTAGATACAGATCATCCGCATTGACATGGTACATTTGTCCCTCTTTGTCGGGCAACTGGCCTGTGCCATAACCTGAAGCTGCATTCACTACAAAGGGCGGTTCTACTTCTGTGTAACCTGCTTTCCAAGCCTCATCGAGAAAAAATTGGATCAAGGCACGCTGAAGACGTGCTCCCTTACCTATATAAAACGGGAAGCCGGCACCAGTCACCTTCACTCCCAATTCAAAGTCTATAATATTGTATTTCTTTGCGAGTTCCCAATGGGGCAATGCATCGGGACCCAGCTCGGGCATATTACCTCCGGTTTTTTCAACTACATTATCTTCTGCAGACAGCCCCTCAGGCACTGCAGCACTCGGAAGATTAGGCACTGTCAGCAACAAGTCGCGCATCCTGCGCTCACAGTCTTCCAAACTCTCTTGCAGACCTTTTGCTTCCCCTTTTATCGATGCTACCCGGGCCTTTGCCTCTTCAGCTTTTTCTTTCTCGCCCGATTTCATAAGCGCACCGATTGACGAAGCAAGCTTTTTCAATTCTGATGCGTCAGAATCACATTTCTGCTGAAGTTTGCGTCTTTCGGCATCAATCTCAAGAATCTTTGATATGACGGTTTCGCCGTCGAACCCTTTTACTGCAAGGCGTCTCACAACAAATTCAGGATCCGCCTTTATTGTCTGTAATGTCAGCATGGTGCTCTATTTTCTATGTCTACAAGCTACGTATTTAGCCCAATAGTTCTTTTACTTTTGCAGAGATGAGTTTCCCTTCAGCCTTGCCTGCAAGACGTTTTGTGGCAATACCCATCACTTTCCCCATTTCTTTTGCACTTGTCGCACCCGTCTCAGCTATTATTTCCTTGAGGGCAGCGGTCAATTCCTCTTCAGATAGCTGACGGGGAAGATATTCCTCGATAACGGCAGCCTCTGCAAGTTCGTTGGAGGAAAGTTCCGGTCTATTATTTTCCTCATAAATTCTTGCACTTTCCTTACGTTGCTTAACCATTTTCACCATAATTTTCACAGCATTCTCATCAGAGAGTTCGCCATTGGCGCCTTTGGCTGTCTTTGCCTCAAGAAATTCTTTCTTTACTCCACGAAGTGCCTCAAGCCTTACTTTGTCTCTTGCAAGCATGGCTTTCTTTATGTCTTCGCTGACCTGATCAAAAAGATTCATAGAAATATCGGGGTTTGATTTTATTCTGATATGAAAACCCTGCCGTGATTCATATTTATAATTCACCACGGAGAGTTGCATAAAACTGTTATTGAAGTGCAAA
>CAZXHO010000059.1:0-10502 GCA_964640365.1 uncultured Sangeribacter sp.
AACGGGTAGCTGTAAATTTTGAAAAAGGTAACGTAGTTAGCCAGACGGCACCTGAAGACACCAATGAACCCAACGGAACAATGGTGAAGTTCCTTCCGGACAATACCCTATTCCGGGACTACAAATTCCAGATGGAGTTTGTAGAAACGATGGTTAATAATTACACTTACCTAAATTCGGGTCTTCAGATCTTCTTTAACGGCAAACGTTATCTATCAAGACACGGCCTTCTCGACCTGCTGCGTGAAAACATGACGGCAGAACCGCTCTACCCCATAATACATCTGCAGGGTGAGGATATTGAAGTGGTGCTTACTCATACAGACCAGTATGGAGAGGAATATTATTCTTTCGTAAACGGTCAGCACACCACACAAGGGGGTACGCATCTTACAGCCTTCCGCGAACATGTGAGCCGTACTATAAAGGAATTTTCCGGTAAGGGGTATGAATATTCCGACATACGCAACGGCATGGTAGCTGCCGTAAGTGTAAGGATACAGGAACCGGTGTTTGAAAGTCAGACCAAAACAAAGCTCGGGAGTAAAGAGATAGCACCCGGAAGTTCGGTGACCGTAAATAAATTTATCGGAGATTTTATTAAGAAAGAACTTGATGACTATCTCCATAAAAATCCGGACGTTGCAGATGCAATGCTCAAAAAGATAGCTTCAAGCGAAAAGGAACGGAAAGCGATGGCGGGAGTCGCTAAACTTGCGCGCGAGAAGGCAAAGAAGGTAAGTCTTCACAACCGTAAGCTACGCGATTGCAGGGTTCACTATAACGATGTGATGCGTCAGAATTCCAAAGCTGAAGATAAACGCGAGGAATCGTCTATATTTATTACCGAGGGTGACTCTGCTTCCGGAACAATCACAAAGGTTAGAAATGCAGAGACTCAGGCTGTATTCTCTCTCCGAGGTAAACCCCTCAACTCATATGGCATGACTCAGGAAATTGTCTATAAAAATGATGAATTTAATCTCCTGCAGGCTGCCCTAAATATTGAGGAAGGCATAGAAGGTTTGAGATACAACAAGGTGATAATAGCCACGGATGCGGATGTTGACGGAATGCATATCCGACTCCTCATCTTAACTTTTTTCCTGATGTTTTTTCCGGATCTTGTAAAGAAAGGTCATGTATTCATTCTTCAAACCCCTCTTTTCAGAGTGCGTGATAAGAATGCTACAAAAAGGAACAAAACAAAGAAAAAGAGAAAATCCAAAAGTGAGGATAGTGCGGAACGTGACACCTATTATTGCTATACCGATGAGGAGCGTGAAGCCGCAATAGCAAAATTTGGGAGCAACGCCGAAATAACAAGATTTAAAGGACTCGGAGAAATAAACGACGTGGAGTTTGCTGAGTTTATCGGTCCCGAGATGCGCCTTGACCCCGTAACTCTTAAGAAGGATGACACAGTAGATAAACTTCTTGAGTTCTATATGGGAAAAAATACAATGGAGAGACAAAACTTCATAATTGATAATCTGGTTATTGAAGACGACTCTGAAATATAGCCCGGGGATTACATCCTCTTTGTGCCTATTAAATCATAAAACATGACAGCGCTTTTTGCAGGTAGTTTTGATCCATTTACTATAGGACACCGTTCAATAGTGGACCGTGCCCTCTCATTGTTCGACAAAATCATTATAGGAGTTGGACATAATGAACATAAGAATGGTGAATGGTCAGAAGAAACAAGGATAAAAGTGATTTCCGACCTTTATAAAGATAATCCTAAAGTTACAGTGACGGGATATAAAGGTCTTACTGTAGATTTTGCCAAGAAAATAGGTGCTGACGTGCTTTTAAGAGGGGTAAGAGGGGTTACAGATTTTGAATATGAACGAAATTTAGCGGATATAAACCGCAATGTAGGAGGTCTTGAAACCGTTATTCTGATAAGCGAACCGGAATATGCCTTTATTTCCAGTTCGATGGTGAGAGAACTTCTTCACAATCATCATGACATTCTCCCCTATTTGGCTGGAGATTTCCCACTTCCATGACAATGAGGCAGAGGGAAACTGATAATTGTTTTATTTATAACTATGAGAAAATTATTTATATTGCTCGGTGTGGCTGTCTTGACCACTGCCGCAGGCATTACGAAAGCACAGTCTTTTGTAAACCAAAATCAGAAGCTGAGAATGGCTGAAGCAGCAATTTCTCAGTTCTACGTAGATACAGTAAATGAGTCAAAACTCGTTGAAGACGCCATAAGAGGGATGCTCGAAGGGCTTGATCCGCATTCCCAATATTCAAATCCGGAGGAAACACGGGAACTGAACGAGCCACTTGCAGGTAACTTCAGCGGAATCGGTATATCCTTCAACATGAATCAGGATACGCTATATGTTATCCAGACTGTAAGCGGAGGACCGTCGGAAAGAGTCGGAATCCTTGCAGGCGACCGTATTATTGCCGTTAACGACACTGTGATTGCCGGCGTGGGTATGAAAAATACCGACATTATGAAGAGGCTGAGAGGACCTAAAGGAACGGATGTGAACGTAAAAGTGAAACGTCAGCAGGGAGGAGCTCCGGAAATAATAGATTTCACTATCACTCGCGCTGATATTCCAATTTATAGCGTGGAAGCGGCTTATTTGGTTGATCCCAAAACAGGATATATCAGACTGAACCGTTTCGCGGCAGAGACAGCAAATGAAGTAGCCGTTGCAATATCAGATCTTAAGAAGAAAGGTATGGATCGCCTTATACTGGACCTTGTTGATAATGGAGGAGGTTATCTCAATGCTGCTGTAGACATGCTGGGCGAACTGATTGAACCCAACAAGCTTGTTGTCTACACCGAGGGTACAAATTCTACGAGACAGAATCACAAAACAAAGCCCTCGGGTTCTAAGCCCCTTTTCGATGACGGTAGGCTCGTAGTGATGGCGAACCAATATTCTGCCTCGGCTTCCGAAATCGCTTCAGGTGCCATTCAGGATTGGGATAGAGGTCTTGTAGTAGGACGACGAACATTCGGTAAGGGTCTCGTGCAAAGACCCATACCCTTCCCCGACGGTTCAATGATGCGCCTTACGGTAGCCCATTATTACACTCCAACCGGGCGCGACATTCAGAAACCTTATACAAAAGGCGATCAACAGTCTTATAATGAGGATATCTTGGTAAGATACAACAGTGGAGAATTGATGCATGCCGACTCTATAAAATATATCGATTCATTAAAAGTTGAGACTCTTAAACTTCACCGTCCCATTTATGGGGGCGGCGGTATATATCCGGATAAATTTGTGCCCCTCGACACTACTGAATTCACAAAATATTATCGGAATATCGTAGCTAAAGGAGTGCTCAACAAGTATGTTATCAAGTATGTGGATGAACATAGGAAAGAGATTAAAAGCAAATACAAGAATGACGATGCTTTTGTAAAAGGATTTACGGTAACTCCTGAAATGCTTGCAAATCTTGATGAAGCTGCAAAGAAAGAGGGAATTGAATACAACGAAAAAGAGGCAGCCACAAGCGCCCCCCTCTTCTCAATGATTATCAAAGCCCTCATAGGACGCGATGTCTATGACAATGCAACATATTTCAAAGTTTATAATCTGCATGATCCCATATTTAAAGAGGCTTACAGACTTATAAACTCTGATGAATATGATGAATTGCTCTCTTCCGGAATAAAATGATACTTCTGTTTCGAAAGGCAATTGTAATTTAGCAATCTAATTACAATTGCCTTCGATTACAATCAAATAACCCGAAATGATCTTTACTTATCTAACACTATACGAATGAAACACAAATTATTATTAATCGCCTCATTTTCATTGCTATTATCTATATCCTCGGGGGTGGAAGCTTATGCGCAAAAAGCCATAAAGTTCCGACATATTTCTAAAGATCCTATTCCCACTGAGATTGTCGACACCGTGGATTATGAATCAGTTACACCTGTTATCGATTCAACTTTTATTATCCCAAGAGACGTGGAAGAAATTATTTCTTCTCTTGGAACACCAGATTTTAAACCTACTCCTATTAATAAAGTGTTCGGTCCATGGGTTTTTCTCGGTTACAGAAATATATCGAGAAAACCAATTCTTACAGATCTTCCTCTTTGGGTTCCCGGGGTTGACATCGTTAACCCACTTCCGGAGGTAGATGAGAATGAGATTCTTATCTGGGAAATGATAGACGAAGAGTTGAATGACTCCATTCAGAATACGGAAGAATTGTTTCTGGATATAGAAGAAGAGGAAGGACCTGATTACAGTGCTCTGACCAATATAGGTGTTCCCAAATGGCTGGAGGATGCGTTAAGGCAATACCGTATACAGGAAGATTTCATGTATAACACTATGATTTCCCGGCCATCAACCATTGATTATTCATATTGGGATTTACCTGTACCTCCACGTTTACTTGATGATGACGTCACCTTTGCAGGCTATTTAAGGCGCCAAAATCTGCCTGACCTTAATCCCGAAAATGCAATCTTGCCTGAAGAAAACCTGAGGAGAATTTACTGGCTTCATAATCTTGGAGCTTCTTTACAGTTTTCACAGGCTTATGTGTCTAAAAACTGGTATCAGGGTGGTAATAACCATCTTGCACTACTTTTCAATTTTAACTGGAATGTTCAGCTAAATCAGGTTTATTATCCTAACCTCTTATTCCAGAGTGCACTTACTTATAAGCTTGCCCTCAACTCTACTCCAAATGATGAAGTCCACACCTACTCTATTTCGGAAGATGTGCTTCAGTATAATCTCAACACAGGTCTTAAGGCATTCAAGAAATGGTTCTATTCTTTGAATTTTCAATTCAAAACTCAGATTCTGCGAAATTATGAGCAGAATTCTATGAAGAGAACCGCATCTTTCCTTTCTCCGGGCGACCTTAACCTCGGTCTCGGTATGGCGTATTCTCACCAGAATCAGAAGAAAACATTTCAATTTACGGCTACCATCTCTCCTATTTCTTATAATCTTAAA
Source organism: uncultured Sangeribacter sp. (assembly GCA_964640365.1). Classification (GTDB taxonomy): domain Bacteria; phylum Bacteroidota; class Bacteroidia; order Bacteroidales; family Muribaculaceae; genus Lepagella. The sequence goes on from CAZXHO010000059.1 coordinate 4,986, forward strand.
ACCTGTATTACTGACAGTATCGACCATGCCCTCTTTAATATAGCACCCAACAGGAAAACAAGGAGTGAGATCGGTAGTAATGCAGAATTTAATATGAACTGGCAGATCACTCCAAATATTAATTATAAGACACGTCTTTTCCTCTTCACGGACTATGATTATTATATGGGTGATTGGGAAAATACTTTGTCTTTCTATATTAATAGATTCCTTTCCACTCAGATATATGTGCACATGCGTTACGACACTTCTTCCGATATGTCTACTTCGTGGAAGCATTTTATGTTGAGGGAAGTTTTAAGTTTCGGTCTTACATACACGTTCTCCACGAAACCTTAGTAACCCCAATGTTTCCCTTACTTTTATGAAAATTAAGATAAGTGATATCCTCGGCAGAGCAACACACATAATTTATGTGTTGCTCTGTTTTATTTTTATCCCTCAGGTGACGCACGCAATTACTCCGATATGTTTCGACATTTCAAGAGCTAAAGAAATCTGTGATTCTGTGCCTCTTGAGAAATTGGAAGGTCTATGGCTGTATCCTGAAGATAATGTTACAGTATTGATTCTTAGGAGCAATGACTCTCGAAGTGGGAGGATGCCGGAATATCAAATTTCTGTGGTTGAAACTTTTGATATTTCCGTATCTCCGGGAGATGTAATCGGTAAAATCACCGCCACTCCTATTGCAGATAAATTTACTGTGGAATTGTTTACAGAAAGGAAAGGAACAGGTTTTCTAAAACCTCGAAGTTGTGATGCCACATTATCTAAAGATTGCGAAACCTTATTACTGCGATATGGTGGAAATAAATTAAAACTAAGGATTAATTTGAATCCTACCGTACTTCTTCCCCGATTGTGGAGAAACTTAATAAGGATAAACACTTTTCAGGGGCAGCCTCAAGAAAGTAATTCTTCCGGTATGATTAAGTTGTATCCATCCTACGATGGTAATGGATCAAGTATGCGTAAGCCCAGATATCTGTAAATTTAGAATTTATTTAACTATTTTTTCTACTATCAGTTCCATGACTCCTTTTCCCATATTCAGTTTCCTAATAAAACCAACCCAAAATAAGTGGATCTTAAAATTCATCTGCCTCTTAATTCTGTTCTCATATGTAAATTATGCGGAGGGAAGAAAGGTGAAACAAAATTTAAAGTCATATAATACTTCTACACCCCAAAATGATAAGAAAACATCAATGAATAAGAAAGATCTTGTAATTATTGATGTGAGTGCGGGTGATACGGTATTTTTTGCAGATAAAATAAATCCCGAAGGCTTTATTATCTCCGATGTTAAATTTTCAGGTTATGATAAACATGCCACAGCCAATAAAGAATCCATACATATAGTAAATGGAAGCTCACATACTCTGAAGTCTGTAAGTTTGGAAATAATTTACAAGGATATGAACGGCAGGATGCTTCATTCAAGGGAAATTGTTTTGAATTGTGATATTCCACCGTCAGAAACACGAAAAATTGATTTTCCGACATGGGATAGTCAACATTCATTCTACTATTATCGAAGCAATGAACCAAAGCGCGCAGCTTCCCCTTATAAAATTCAAATTTCGCCACGGTCTTTTACCATCTTACATTCCTCTTGTAAAGAATAATATCTGTGATTTATCAAAATTTATCCCGTTTCAATCAGCCCACTTAATAATATTGGCCGTGAAACGGGATAAATTTGGTTGTCTTAAGTTATTTTGAAATAAATATTTCTTAAATGAGTTATTTGCAGGTCATTATTTCAAGAACGAGTTTATCGGTTTCCTGCATAGCTTCTCTTCCTATGGAAGTAAGATTTCTGATAGATTTATCAACATCATCACTGATGATACCTTCCGCCTCAGTCACGCATTTACCGTTCATTGCAAGCATAGCCGACATCAATGCTGTGGAAACACCTGACGAAATCTTAAGTGAACAAGATGGTTTGGCTCCATCACATATCATCCCGGTAAGGTTGGCAATCATATTCTTAACTGCTGCGCAAACCTCGTTATAACCTCCTCCCATCAAATATGTGAGACCGGCCGAAGCTCCTGTTGAAGCTACGACACATCCGCATAATGCAGAAAGACGTCCAAGGCTCTGTTTGATGTAAATACTGGTGAGGTGACTAAGCATCAGGGCACGGGCAGTTGTTTCTTCGTCTGCGTTGATATCTTCTGCAAAACTAACTACCGGCATAGTAGCGCAGATGCCTTGATTTCCACTTCCTGAATTTGACATCACGGCTATCTGAGCACCACCCATTCTTGCATCGCAGGCAGCAGATGTATTGCTTACTATATGAGCAAGCGGAGAATCGCCAAACAACTCATTACCCTTTATACGAATTGTGGAACCGAGAGAATGACCGTAATTTCCACTGAGAGCAAGACGCGCCGCCGCAGAGTTAAGACGGCGAGCTTCCAATATAAAGGAAATTTTATCGAAAGGCATTTCCGTAGCAAATTCATGAACAGTGTGCATATCAAGCTTGGGATCGGCATTGGCGGCAGTTTCATCTGACTTTACAACTGATTCCTTTTTAAGTAGAGTTTCCCCATTTTTTGAAAGGAAAATGAAATTAGTATGTGCAGAAGAGATAACTGATCTCGCAGTATTCCCATTTTTATCCTCTACCGTTACGTCAATATGAAGGTTAGATGGAGGATTTTCTGCCAATTTGATAGTTATGTGTCCCTCATTTATATACTGTTTTCCTTTCTCCACTGACTCCGGAGTCACATCCTTGAGAACTTCAAGGGAATACTCCGATTTACCAACCATAGCTCCTAAAGCTATCGCAATGGGCAGACCTATCATACCGGTTCCGGGTATGCCGACTCCCATTGCATTTTTAAGAATATTTCCGCTTAGCCTGAGATCGATCTTTTCCGGGAGCGATCCAAGAAGTTCTGAAGCCTTTGCCACACATAAAGCCACGGCTACCGGTTCAGTACACCCTATAGCTGGAACCACTTCTCTATTTATAAGAGAAATAATGTCATCACATAGTTTATTATCAATCATTACAATCAAACGATTATTTTATTTGTTTTCAGGTATTTAGTTATTATTTAAGATTTCAGTGTATCAAGAAAAGAGATTCTAAATCATTATCTTTTTTTTTGAAAAGAGGTAATAATTTTCAATTCTCATGAGATTCCCCGTCAAAAGGCAAACGATCTCGGCTCAAACTTGCTATGCGGCGGTGAGTCCAACATTTTCTACATACAGCAATGTATTTGTCATTTCCACCAATTTCCACCTGTCTGCCTTCAGTAATAATATCCCCCCTACTGTCAATCCTTGCATTGACGGTGGTACGTCTTCCACAAGTGCAGGTTGATTTAACTTCTTCAATAGAATCCGCTATTTCAAACAACCTTTTCGATCCTTCAAACAGATGCGTTTGAAAATCGGTGCGCAGTCCGTAGCACATGACGTTACAGCCATACTCATCAACCACTCTTGCAAGTTGATCAACCTGATGTGCGGTAAGGAATTGAGCCTCGTCTACCAATATCCATTCGGGAAGCATTCCACCCTCCTCATACATTCGCGCTATTGTATCAAACAAGTGAGTGTCATGGTAAATCCATTTACATTCGCGTTCAATTCCGATACGGCTCTTTATTACATTTTTCTTGTCACGTGTGTCTGTGACGGGTTTAAAACATAAATGAGCAATGCCACGTTCTTCAAAATTATAGGCATTTGTGAGAAGAAGTGCTGTTTTGGCAGACCCCATTGTGCCATAACGAAAATATAGTTTTCCAATACGTTTCATGAGTCTGAGATAATTTCTGATTGTAAAGATACTATCTTTTTTTGATATTTTCCAAAAAAAAATTTACAATTGTAAAACATTTCAAAATTATTAGCGTTATGATTACAGACGCTTAAATAAATATATAACTTTTGCGCCTGATTTAGTATCTCAGAAAATAGTTCAATTGTTTAACCTGAAAAAAACGCCAACTATGAATATTTCTGATACGCTATCTGTCGATCCGGGACGCACCACTCTCGGTGCTCTGAATCCGGAATTCTCTGCCGATTTCCTCAGAGCAAAAGGAATAGCAGAATCTAATAACAAAAGATCCGGTCTGGCTGTATTGGATTTCATATTTGCCACAAACGGACTTAAATCCCATGTATCCGCAGGGGCTTTAGCATTTCTACGTTGTGCCCTCGGTGCTCTTCTTATTGTGTCCGGTGCTTTTATCCTTTCGGGTGAAATACTGTCACCGGCAAATGTAATTAGCCCTGAGATTTACGCATATCTTGAAATTGCAGCTGGTTCCTTACTTGCCCTTGGGCTCCTTACAAGGGTTGCAATGGGTGCGACTACTATCGGTTTTGGATTCATAGCCACCATGAATGTTATTAATGGTGTTTTCGACATGCAGGCTATGATGACTTGTCTTTGCTGCTTGGTTTTCTCAATCTTTGGAGCCGGAAGATTTTCTTCCGATTTCCTTGTGAAAAAGGCTTTTGTCAATTATTTTATCAACAAACGCCGTAAAATGATTGAAAACAAAATGAGCTATCGCGCTTTCCGCTACGCTGCAAAGATTTAAACAACTCACTAAAACTAAACAGATTCTTACAAATGCAGGAGTTCTACTTTCGGGAACTCCTGTTTATTTTATCTATAATACTGTATTTATTGATTACGCTGATATACTTTTTCTCCTGCTACATATGTCGCCTTTACCAAATTGTCGGGAGCTAACGTTTGAAGGACAAAAACTTTTTCCAATAGAGTTTTAGCATACTGTTGTCTCCATGCTATAAAATTGTCAGGGCTTAAATCCAGTACTACCAGATCTGCCTCAAAACCGGGCGATATGCTTCCGATAGTGTCTTCAAGTCCAAGTGTCTCAGCACCTCCCCTTGTAGCCATGTATAATCCTCTGGAGACGCTTAGACATCTATCACAAAGCATTGCCACTTTGTAGGCTTCTGAAAGCTGATGGAGTATCGAAAATGAAGTTCCGCCACCAATGTCTGTACCTATACCTACATTACAGGGATGTTTTGAGTCTCGCGCTTCCCAAAATTTGAATTCGGAGTCTCCAAGAAAAAGATTTGAGGAGGGACAATGAGCCACTCCGCATTTATTTGTATGAAGCATTTCCCATTCATCTTCTTTAACTTTACAGCAGTGGGCGAATATAGACCTCCTTCCAAGCAAACCGTAGGAAGCATAAACTCCCGTATAATTTTTCGCCTTTGGAAAGAGATCCCTAACCCACTCTATTTCTGCTTCCGATTCGTCAAGGTGGGTATGCATATACACTCCGATGTCTTTATATTTATTGTAAAGTTCGCCTGCAAGCTTCAATTGAAGAGGTGTGCTTGTTGGAGCGAAACGGGGACATATGGAATATAACTGACGACCCTTCTTATGCCACTTAACAAGGAGTTCTTCAGAGGCTATTACCGATTCTTCAGCGGATTTATCTTGCAAATAAACCGGAAGATTACGATCCTGTAGCACCT
>CAZXHO010000060.1:0-10344 GCA_964640365.1 uncultured Sangeribacter sp.
CACCGCTGTCCGAGCATCCCGAAAAAACTGTCCCTCCACCAATAAATGCAATGGCGCCAAAAAAATACATCAAATTCTTTCTCATAGCTTTTTATTTTTTATAATTAAACTCTATATAATTCTGATTCTTATTTACCCCACCTCACTACCTTGTATAGGTCATCATCTGATAGGAATAATATTTGAGGGCGGTAACTTTAGTTTCCACTTCTCTGCCGAGCACCCAGTGAGGAGTATGGCACAAGCTTTGATAATGTGTTTTTGTTTCATAATGTTTAGTTATAATTAATTCATTAAAATATTATTAATGTATCGAAGCTACCATAATACGGTGGAGCTTAAATTATATAATGAAATTAAATTGCAGGATATCGCCGTCACCGTCTTCACCTCCTTCATTATTGTCGGTAGGGGTAACTGTAACCGTAATGTCATCGGAAGGTTCAGAACTTTGTACCGCAATTGAAGATAGCGTTAGGATACTACTCAAGATAATAAATTTTAGTCTCATAATTAAAATTTTCGCGAAAATAATGCAGAATCTGTTTAAAAACCAAATTTAACAAAACGGAAAAATAACGGAAATGAAAATCTGACTAAAAAATAATCCCAAATGTTACAAATCCTAACGAATTTGATACAAATATTAACGCGTGTTTATATGAAAAGTGGAGGAAACTGTATATACTCGATGGCAAGTAAAGATAAAAAAACGGTTCCAACATAAATTTTTCCATTAATAATTATCATGACTAATCGCTATTTGGCTACACATTGGCAGAATAATTTCTATCACACAGTCTCCCTATAAATACCCGGAGACACATATATACGGAGAGCGGGAAAATAGAGAAAAGAGAGCGGAAATGAGAAAAAGCGATGGGAAGGAATCATTGTTTCGCAAGGTCAAAAACAACTCGATTATATTACAAATAAAAATATGATGTCTAACCAATTTGGATTATAAGGATAAAAATTTGCCAATTAAACAGAGTTATTTATATTTGCATAAAAATCTACAGGATAAAGAATATATGAAAGTTACAAAACATACTTATGACCGGGAACCCTTTCTCTTCATCTGGGCAAAGGAATCTATATCCGGGGCAATAGCTTCATATATTTACTTATCAAGTTTATCGGGTTGCCGACAAAAATGTCCCCCTACTAAAATACCCTATATTCAGGTAAGCGTAAGATGGGTATATCAATTCATAGTAATATTGCCTCTATTTATGATTTTATGTGGATGCGGCACAAAAAAGAATACTGCAGCCTCTCGCAACTGGCAAGCATTCACCACACGCTATAACGTATATTTCAACGGGGCTGAGCATTATAAAGAGACTTTGGGAGAAATGGAAAAAAGATATGAGGATGACTACTCGCGTATGCTCCTCATACATCCCGCCGAAGCCAGATCAGATGAAAAAATGCCACAACCCACAGGTGATTTCAAACGGACCATAGAAAAAATGCAGAAAGCTATACAACTGCATTCCATAACAAGGAAGCCACAGAAACGCAGCTCTTCGGCTGAAGACAGGGCTTTCAGAGCACGTGATGAATTCAATCCGTTTCTTCACAACGCATGGATGATGCTCGGAAAAGCTCAATACATGGACGGCGATTTTGCGGGAGCGGCAATCACATTTATCTATATTTCAAAACATTTTACATGGCTCCCGGAAACTGTTACGGAGGCTCGAATTTGGCAAGCACTTTCATATTGCGCACTCGGATTGAATTATGAAGCGGAAAACGCCCTCCACCCCATAAAAGAGTCAGACCTTGCCAACAATAACCTTCGCAACCTCTATAACCTGGCACAGGCGGATTACCTGATACATACGGAAAAATATGAGGAAGCCACCGGGTATCTGTTCAATGCAGCGAAAGCTGCCCACGGATCTCAAAGAAACCGCCTATGGTTCCTTTTAGGTCAAATCTACTCACTCATTGGAAAAAAGAGTGAGGCATATGAGGCATTCCGCAATGCCGGAAGCGGAGTATCGACCAATTACCGCACTAAGTTCAATGCCCGCATAAAACAAAGCGAGGTATATAGCGGAGACAACATTAAGGGTGAGATAAAGTCTTTGCTGTCAATGACCCGGTATGAGCGAAACAAAGAGTATCTTGATCAAATTTATTATGCTGCCGGAAATCTATGGCTGTCGCGTAAAGACACCGCACAAGCGAAAAAAAATTATATTCTCGCCATTGAGAAATCAACCCGCTTAGGAATCGACAAGGCTATGGCACAAATCGCACTCGGGAATATCTATTTCGCAGAAGGGAAATATGTGGACGCCCAGCCTTGTTATGCAGAAGCAATCCCTATGCTGTCAGATAAATTTCCCGATTATAAAAAAATAGCTGCCCGTAGCGAAGTGCTCGATGAGCTTGCACTCTATTATGCCAACGTACAACTGCAGGATTCGCTTCTGAAACTTGCAAGCCTTACTCCGGAAGCACGCGAAAATGTGTGCCGGAAATTAGCCGAAGAATACCTAAGAAATGAAAAGGAAGAACAAGAAAAGATTAAAAGAGAGGAATATTTGGCTAACAATCTGAATGAATCTACTCCTATGGATCAAAACCTTCCTGCCATGCCACCAATAAATTCGAATGGCGACAATTCATGGTATTTCTATAATTCAGCCATGGTAGCCGCCGGCAAAACGGAATTCCAGAGGAAATGGGGTGCGCGTAAGCTCGAAGATGACTGGCGAAGACATGACAAATCGAGTTTCTCATGGGACAATGAAGAAAAAGACGGTGACAATTCTGAACACGAAGACCCTGATTCAGAAGAAACATCTGAAACCGGGAAAAGAACAAAAGATTCCGATAACGACCCGGGAAAACCGGCATATTACCTTAAACAGATACCGTCCACACCGCAAGCCTTACAGACAGCTAATGAGATCGTGGCAGAAGGTCTTTACAACATGGGTGCAATACTGAAAGACAGGCTCGAGGATTACCCGGCGGCAAGGAAAGAATTCACTGAATTATTGACACGTTATCCTGACAATATTTACCGACTGGACGTATATTACGATATGTATCTGATGGCTGCCAGAGAGAATGATATGGCAAGTGCCGAAATTTGGCGGAAAAAAATAGTGGAAGATTTCCCCCAAAGTGCCTACGGATCAGCCATGACTAATCCGGATTACTTCAATAACCTCCGCAGAATGCACGAAGAGCAGGAGGAGATGTATGAAAAGGCATATGGGGCATATCTCGACAATCGGAACGAAGAAGTGCACAGCCTCACAGAGAAAATGGAACAACAATATCCCCTCTCCCCCATTCTTCCGAAATTCGTATTTATCGATGCCCTCTCTTACCTTACGGAAAAGGAATATGGCAAGTTTAAAGACAGATTGACAATGCTTCTACAGAAATGGACTGACACCGATATGACCGATATCGCTTCATCCATCTTGAAAAACCTGAAAGCCGGGAAGGTGCCTCATGCCGGGTTGTCCAACTCAAGAGGAATAATATGGGATACAAGACTTTCGGAAAATGGATCTGAAAATTCGGAAGCGGGTGATACAATCAGATTTGAAACTGCTACGGATGTTCCGTATTACCTCGTACTTGCATTTCCGCTCGATGTCGTGAATCCGAATATAGTGCTGTATGACGTGGCGAGATTCAATTTTTCTTCGTTCGTAATTAAAGATTTCGATCTCGAACCAATGAGATTCTCCGACATGGGTCTTTTGGTGATAAAAGGATTTGCCAACCTTGAGGAACTGGAAAAGTACAGGCGTGTAATGGATCGTTCCGACCTTGAACTACCCGAAGGAGTGAGACCAATAATGATCTCAAAAGCCAATTTTGAACTTCTGCTGCGGGAAGGTCGTTCATTTGAAGATTACTTCCGCTTTCAGGAAGAGGAAGCTATTGAAAATGCAGAGCGGGCAGCCGAAGACAATACTCAACAGGAATTATGAAAAAGATTATTATATTTCCAATATTTATCCTCACGGCAATGTGGATAACGCTTTTTGCATCTACCGATGAAAGAAGGCTTGCAGTAAGGAGATTGACAGAGGAAGCGGCTTCAGGAAATCCGGAGGCAATGTTTCATCTTGCCCGCCTGCACGACTCCGGATATGATTCCATTACTGTAGATTCAGCAAGGGCCAACATTCTCTACCGCGCTGCCGCCGAGAAGGGAAATTCCAAGGCTCAGAACTATTTGGGATTTAGATATTATACGGGAGAAGCCATTACTAAAAACATAGACTCGGCGCTTTATTGGATTTCAAAAGCAGCAGAAGCCGGCGATCTTTCAGCTGCCAATAATTTGGGATATCTTTACTCAGAAGGAGAAGGCGTAGAGAAAGACTATGGCAAAGCCCTCGGTTGGCTCACTGAAGCCGCCGAGGCGGGAGTGCCAGCTTCTGAAGTCCGACTGGCTGATATGCTGAGAGCGGGGATCGGCATCATTCCGGATACACTACGTGCCGAAAGTCTTTATCAATCTGCCATTTATCATGGGCTCCACGATGCAGAACCGAAACTAATACTTATGATGAAGGACAAATGGGAAAATCTGCCCCCTGATTCGGCTGTAAGCTTGGGTAAACAAATCCGTAACCTCGGTGCACATCGTGCCGGGGCAATCCTTTTTATAATTGCTGCTGACAAAGGTTCATGTGAAGGAATGGCACTGACGGGTGATGCATACTCAAGGGGAGATGGAGTAAAATACGATTATGACAAAGGAGTGAGATATTATTTTGAAGCAGCGATGCTTGGCAATCCTTCCGCACAGTTCATTATAGCTGAACTTCTCGAAGTGTTTCCGGATGCATTGAAAGGAATCGACTTCAATAGCATAATACAAATTCCTGACCAAATGTCTGCCGATGACGTGTACTCTCCCTCTTTCTGGTATGAAAAGGCAGCAGAAGGTGGTGTCAAGGACGCAACCACTGCAGAGGCTAAGCTATGGAAGTAGAGATTTTATACCATTCCGGAGGCAACCTACTATTCTTCAGAGCCCTTGGCATCTTGCTGAGATGAAAGCACATTCATGGCATTTCTTTTCATTCCGGCAAGCTTTCCTCTTTTAATTGCCGAACCTCTGAAAAAGGTTGAAAAATCTTCCTGCGACATTTTCAGCACCTCTTCCGCTCCAATCCGGAAAATTCCGGGTAAGGGTTCAAATTCCTCTATGGAAGTAGGTATGATGGAGCTATTGTGCGGACAAACCCTCTGACAGATATCACATCCGAACAGTGTATTTCTTCCTACACTTGATTTCATTATTTCTCCGGCACTTTCTTCCCATTCCCCACGGTGTTCAATTGTGAGATAATTGATGCAACGCCGGGCATCCACAAGTCCATTCTCAGAGAGTGCCGATGCGGGACACCGGCTTATGCATTTACCACATCCGTTACAGGATCTCGTTGAAGGTGCCTCAGGCTCGATTTTAAGCGATGTAAGCACTTCGGCAAGGAAAACATAGCTTCCGTAATTATCGATGATTACAGAGCCGTTTTTACCCCTCAATCCTATTCCTCCTTGCAGTGCCCAGTACCGTTCAGGAAGAGGAGCGGAATCAATGCATATACGCCACTCGCCCCCATAGGCATCCTTGAGCCTCTCAACAGGCACAGCAAGCCGCTTTCTTAGCACGTCATGATAATCCTTTCCGTAGGCGTAGCAGGCAATGACAGGGAGCTGAGAGCTTCTGAATGTCGAAGGGGCATAACTGAAAGCAACACTTATCACGGTAGCTGCAGTTTCCATGACGGATGACGGATGTGGCCTGAGCGGGACGTGTCTTTGAAGATATTCCATACCGGCATTCGCACCTGAGGCTATCCAGTTCTCATATTGTGTCGAGACTGCCGGATCTACTACTGAAGCACATGAAAAGCCGACGGCAACCGCTCCGCAATTCATTAATTCCTGCCGTACAATCTCTTTTATATCTGATGAACCTAACGATTCCATTGTTTATTTTCTACCGAAATCTGCAGGAATCTCGCCCCATCGGTCTGTCTGCCATTTCATCACTTTACCCGGGAAACTATGTGTATTAAGCCAAGTGACCGCTCTCGCCATAAGCTCAAACACTTTGCCGTTTTTAGAAGTAGGTTTAAGTTGTGTCTTTATCTTGCGGTTTCTGACCCATGACATGCCGGAAACCGAGTCAGAATAAATGTTATGGTATTTACCATCTTTAGCCATGAGCGCCATGGCATGTACAATAGCAAGGAATTCCCCGATATTATTGGTTGCATCCTCAAACGGACCTATTCGGAAAAGAACCCTCCCCGTCATCAATTCTACTCCTTGATATTCCATTTTTCCGGGATTCCCCAGACAGGAAGCATCAACCGCCCATGCATTGAGGTCTACCTCAGGATTTGTCATATAGTCAGGTTGACCCGGTTTCGGCAAGCTTCTTTCACTAACACGCGACAGAAATTTCCCCAGATCTCCGTCATCTTCTTTCATAGACGCTTTTCTGAATGCATCGGCAGCCTCGGATGCACTGCCATATCCCTTATAGACAGGGTTGGAATAGCCATCGATCTGCTCTTTGGCATCGTTCCAATCGTCATATACACCGGGGTTATAACCCTTGAAGATTACGTAATATTTCTTTGTTTTTCCCAATTATGCTGTATAATCTAAATTTGTTATACACTTGTTTCACGTTAGCTGTTTGTCCCCGACTGCCGGAAAGATATACTTTTCCCGTAAGGAGTGATTAGATACGCCATCATGACAACTGTTCAAATTAGCATTTACTTGATTATCGTTGATATGATTACCCCCTTATTTAATTATGGTTCATGACGGTAGTCATACTCACTCCTTAGCTGTTCAAATCTTTCGGGCAACGACTTGAGCCTTGAGGTGTCGACAAAAGGATCGTAAGATGAACATATGGTTTCGGTTGTCATACTTTCCGGCATTTGGTAATCTCCTGCAAGTCCCGATTTATCGACAGGAACCCCGAAAAAATCTTCTATCGCCTCGAGCGACATGCGGGTGGCACGCTGTTTCCCTTCGTAAGAATAGCCGGCAATATGTGGAGTGGCAATTGTGGCTCGCGAAAGTAATTGCAAATTAATGTTCGGTTCACCTTCCCAAGTGTCAACCACCGCTTTTGTCCAACCTTCGGCGAGATGTTTTGCCCAAGCCCCATTATCAACAACTTCTCCACGCGAAGCATTGATGAGCAACGCTCCTCTTCTGAGCTTTGAGAGACGGTCGGCATCCATAAGGTGGAAAGTTGCATCTTCCCCGGAGAAAGTGAGCGGCGTATGAAGTGTCACTGCATCAGATTCATACAGCAATTCATCGAGAGTATGGTAATCAAGATCCCGATGTCCCGCTTTCACTCTCGGTGGATCGCAGACAATCACCCTGCAACCGAATTTTCTTCCCCATTGTGCCACGATTGAACCAATATGACCGTAGCCTACGACTCCGAGGGTGTCTCTCAAGGGATCAAAGCCATTCCTAAACAGGGCTGACCAAACATATTGTGCCACACCCGGTGCGTTGCAACCGGCTGCATTTCTGACTTCTATTCCGTTGTTTTGGCACCATTCGGTATCAATATGATCCATCCCAATGGTAGCCGTTACAACCAGCTTCACGCCTGTTCCTTCGAGCAACTCTCGTCCACATTTCGTACGTGTGCGAATAATTAACGCATCTGCATCTTTCACCAGATCACGACTTATGGCATCCGGAGAGGCATACACAACTTCAGCAACAGAGTCCAACCTTCCTTTAAGAAAAGGAATTTTATTGTCAGCCACTATTTTAAGTTTCTTTTCCATCTCACTTAAAATTATTCACCCGATTGCACTTTTTACAACTTAAGCCATTAGGATCATGGCTACAAAAAATCCTATATAAATCACAGCCGGAACCAGCACTATCAGCCACTCCCTCCTGAATCTCCATAGCGCACATAGATTGGCAACCTGAACAGAGACAGTGAAATAGAGCGTGCCAAGATAAGCAAACATATTTGCAAAGTCAACACAAATACATATTATGCTTACTGCTCCCATTATAGTGATTGTCATATTCAGGGCGTTTACCCTTGAATTACCGGCATATAGCTTGATGCTATTGTTGAGTGCCAGCAAAATCCCTACAAACATGGCAAGTCCTACGCTGAGTGCAAGCAGAAATATATCGGAAGACTGCACCGACTCAGACATGATATAGCTGAATTCCGGCACTCGAAACCATTCCGGTTTTATAAGCCCGAATCCTACACCTACCCAATAAGGCGCCACAAGTCCCATCCCTAAGGCAAGGAATTCCTTAAACCGGAATGCCTTCATAACAATTCCCCCGAGTATATATGTGAGAGTCATGGGGATGAAACCGTACTGGAACATTGATCCAATAGACATAAACGTGCCTATCGCGAACATCTGTTGGGTAGCGTTCCGCGACCTGTACTCACCGAAAAGCACCGACAGGGAAAGGAAATTTACGGCACACATCAGTGTCGAAGAGGAAAGATAGCCGTTAAGCCATGGATTCGATCCCGCCAACACCAAAAACATTGCCGGAAGCACCGGCTGAGTGGAACGTATGAAGTTATGGGTTCGGTTAAGGAAAAAGGAACCGGCGGCAATGGCTCCGAGCAGCACAGTGTTTATCATCCAAGATGAAACCGGTTTTATATCCCAGTTATTTGGCGACGGCAGACATATCCCGAGATCACCTCCCACCTTAAACCCTGCATTGAACACAAACGACGTCGCTGTCATTGCCAACATGGCAATGACAGCGAGCATCAGTCCTATTTTCCCAATCCCTTTAGTCGGAGTCATTTCTGTATTTGCAGTTCAGGATTTCACTCCTCACTGTTTTTCTTCCAACCTTTGCGTTGGCGCATATGCACCGGGTTTATAACAGTGGCTGAAGATTCCGGCAGGCGCGGTCCACGGGAGTTAGCCGGGTCATAACCCTTTTTTTCTTTAGGACGGTTGTCGCGATCAAACTTGCGCTCTCCGCGATCGTTCTGACGGTCGAAACGATTGTCACGGCCTCCCCTTTCGTTACGGTCGTTGCGATCATTACGGAAAGGTTTGCAGTCGCCATCCTTTCTACCCTTAAATCCCCCGTCTTTACCTTTATAACCTCCCTCGTTGCGGTCGCTTCTGAAATTTTTCTGACGGTCTCCGCCATCGTAAGAACGTTCCGAACGGTCGCTATGGGAAGGTCTGCTTTTCTTGAATCCTTCTGAAGATGCTGAACGATAGGATGTGTAATCATCTTCATCTTCGTTGTCGTAACCACCTTTTGGCACATTATCGTAGGTGCGTTTCTTATCATCGCGGCTAAAGGATTTCTTTTTCTTTCTGTCGTCGGTTATACCTTTACCGCTATTGAATTTTTTCGCCTGTTTTTCCCAGTCGTCATCTGAGATATGGCGCACCTTTTTCGGACCCTGTTCCTTCCTTGCATCGGGATTACTTACACTTCCCCCTTCTGCCCTGAATTCAGAATATTTGCCGTCGAAGAGAACATATTCCCTCAGACTACATTCGAGGCTTCCGTTGTGAAGAGGTATCTTGATGGATGGTTTAAGTCCGATTTCAGCAAATTGTTCATCTTTATAACCGATGATCCACGCATGCCAACCTTGGAAATAAGTCTTTAGGGTTGAACCGATGCTTCTGTAAAGCATATTGATATTATCGGGACGCAGACGTTCTCCATAGGGAGGGTTGGTGACCAAGATTCCTTCCGGTGCATTATCGGTCCATTCTGTGACGGATTTGCACTGAAGTTCAATCATATCCTCTACCCTCGCAGACTTCACGTTCTTACGGGCAATGGCAATAGCTTCGGGAGAAATATCGCCACCATATATTTTGTAGGCATATTCCCTCTCGGCAGAATCGTCGTTATAAATCTCTTCGAAAAGCTCCTGATTGAAATCATTCCACTTTTCAAATGCAAAACTTTCGCGGTAAATGCCGGGATTGATATTTGCAGCAATTAATGCGGCTTCAATTAGGAAGGTGCCCGAGCCACACATGGGATCCACGAAATCGCTGTCGCCACGCCAGCCGGTTTTCATGATAATTCCGGCTGCCAGCACTTCGTTTATTGGAGCTTCAGTCTGTTCTACTCTATACCCTCTCTTTGAAAGCGGCTCGCCGCTTGAATCAAGAGATATGGTTACACGGTTGTCGGAGATATGGACGTTGAGCTGAATGTCGGCGCCGCTTAAGCGAATAGACGGGCGTTGTCCATACTTGTCGTTGAAATGGTCGGCGATAGCATCTTTCACACGATAGGTGACAAACTTGGAAT
>CAZXHO010000061.1:0-10265 GCA_964640365.1 uncultured Sangeribacter sp.
GAAATAGCTTCTCGTTATGGGTCGCAGTTTGTTGTGGTGGCAATTGATGCCAAGAAAATCAATGATTCGTGGAGAATTACTACTCACGGCGGCCGTACGGTGACGGATAAGGAGCTTTTTTCTTGGGCCGCTGAGGTAGAAAAAAGAGGAGCCGGTGAAATCCTGTTTACTTCCATGGATCATGATGGCACGAGATCGGGTTATCCTTGCGATTTATATGCATCGCTATGTTCTTCTCTCTCTATTCCGGTAATAGCCTCCGGTGGTGCCGGAAGTGTGGAGGATATTGCTGAGGTGCTGACTGTCGGTAAGGCGGATGCAGCTTTGGCTGCCAGTATTTTCCATTATGGAGAGATTACTATTTGTGATCTTAAGAAAGCTCTTTTGGCAAAAGATATTGAAGTGAGATTGTGAAATTATTTTATAGAAATGAAGGAGTTGAATTTTGATTATTTCAATCTTGAGAAATGCGGTGACGGATTGTTACCGGTTATTATACAGGATGCCGTGTCTATGAAGGTGCTGATGCTCGGTTATATGAACCGTGAGGCGTTTGACATAACACTATCTACAGGTAAGGTTACCTTTTTCAGTAGAACGCGCCAAAAATTGTGGACTAAAGGTGAAACTTCGGGTAATTTCCTTATTGTCGAGGATATGTATCCAGATTGTGATGCAGACACACTGTTGATTAAGGCGAATCCTATTGGTCCAACATGTCATAGGGGTACGGAATCGTGTTTTGACGTCCCTTCAGAAGAAGGATTCGTAAGAAAACTTTCTGCTCTAATAAAAGCAAGACATACTGAAATGCCGGAAAATTCTTATACTACTCGACTTTTTATTAAAGGAGTAAAGAAAATAGCGCAGAAAGTTGGTGAGGAGGCTGTAGAATCTGCAATTGAGGCAGTAGATGGCAATCGAAAACGGTTTATTTATGAGGCATCTGACCTAATGTATCATTATCTTGTGCTCCTCGAACAGATGGGTTGTGATATTTCTGATATAGAGAAAGAACTCCTTTTTAGGCATAGCTGAATCTTCTTTCTTTCGACATAGCTGAAATTTATCCATTTCTTCTTATTTGAGATAATTACACTTCCCTTAAGATGATTAATTTCTAATTTGCTATATCTAAGTATAAAGATTCTTTACTTTTTAGGGCAAATAAAATAGCCGGCATGAAGTTGTCAAGTTTCATGCCGGCTATTTTATTATTGTAATTGAAATGCTACTATTAATGCTATACTCAGAGGTAGCATTTTGAGGTTATTCGGGGAGAGAGTAGAAAAAAGAATGGCGGATCATCACTGACCCGCCATTCCCGCTCATGATAATGTATATGCTCTATACATTCTTTTCACTAAATAATACTTGTTCTAACGTATAAAATAATATCTTGTGTAATATTAGTTTACTTGTTATTAGTTGCTACCGGGAGTAACTTTGAGATCAACTACTGCATAGCCCTTAAGTTCACCCCAAGCGTGCTTAGCAACGAATGGAACATAGATCTTAGAAGCTGTTGTTACAGAGTAACCATTAGAGATGAATGTGATCTGAGTACCGCTGATAGTTACGTCAAATACAGTATCTGAAAGTTTAGTAGCGTTAGCATAAGTCTGATTACCGCTGCCGATCTTAATTGGGTTATCAGTAGTAGCGCCGTATGTGATACTTTCGATTCCGTAGAATGCCCAGAGACCATTTGTTCCGGTTTGAGTAACTGCTGATCCGTAAGCATCTAAGAGCTCGATAGACATTGTAGCAGATACCGGAGTCAGAGCAGGAGTGATAGTAGCAACCTTCTTATTAGTGTACTTGAGGATTGGCAATACATCAAGGTAGATAGAACCTACATTGTAGTTGTTAGCAACAAGACCATTGATGTTTGAAGTCCAGTTAACCTTGATCTTACCACCGTCACAAACGAGTTTTCTTGCGTTTGCATTTGACTTGTCGAGACTGTAAAGTACAGAAGTGAGATCATTCTGGTTAGCTTTGCTCATAGCACCGTTAGCAACACCTGTGAATTCGAGAGGTTGACCAACATAATTGTTGAGAGCCTTCATAAGAGTTGCATCCTGTTCTTTAGTAGGAGCGTAGTTGATGCTGTAAGTAGCGCAACCAAGAAGATTGTTAACGTATGGTTTAATTCTACCTGCGAGGATGTTAGTACCGTATTCAGCAGTTGTCTGTGTATCAGTCTTAGGCATTACACGGATCTGCATTGTATGGTTAGTGCCCCAGATAGTTGCCATTTCTTCACCGAGAGTAGCAGCTGTAACCTTCAGAGTCGGAGTCCAGTTGATAGTTACTTTGATATTCGGATAACCTGCAATTTGAGGTTCGAATACAAGAAGATTACCATATTTCAAAGCATTATCACCAGGTTTCAGTGCCGGTAGATTATTTTCATCAGCAAATATTCTCATTGCAGGAACGTCAGGACTGGAAATCCAGCCAGTGTTGCCCTGTGAATTAGAAACATATGCAGTCGGAGTATTATTGTCAATAGAAGTATAATATGGCCAACCATAAATTGTTCTAAATTCTGTCTGGCTCATACCTGCGCCATCATTAAGCTTTTCGAGCAGATTAGCAGTCATGTATTCCCATGTAAAGTCGTAATACATATTGCAAGCATCACCCTTGTAACTTGTTACAGGGAATGTGAATGTGATATCTTCAACTTCCTGAGCAGTAAACATAACTTTGAAATATTCAGCATCAACGATATTTCCAGTCTTGATGTCATACATTTCAGCTAAGAGAATAGGTGATTTACCGATGATAGCTTGATTAGCAGTTACACCTGTAGGAGTCTGCGGGGTAAGAATGCTATTACCCTCACCTGACAGCTTAACATACTTCTGCTGATCAACGCCGTTAGTAGCATTGTATGGTACATATGAACCGTCAGCTACTTTATAACGGATTGCGAGACCATAAGTTGCAAGGTTAGAATTTGCAATAGTGTCAGGTAGATAAGTAACACCGTTGCCATTGCCCATTATACCAATGAATAATTCATTCAGATCATAAGTGGTATTATAGGGGAGCTTCTTAACCACATAAGTTGATTCAGAAGTATTATACAAGTCGCTTGTTGACTGATAAGGCCAGCCCTTCAAGTTGTTTGCAAGATTGTATACATAATAATCACCTCTATTAGGAGCTTGATAAGACAGACCCAAGTAGGGGTAGAATGCCTTTTCTGTTAATCTAACAAACTCAGAGTAAACTACTGCTTCAGTTTCATTCTCAAATAGGTGCTTTTTAGCTACCGGAACCCTAAGTGAAGCAGTAAGGTCTTCATATGTTGAATAACGATTATCATTCAAAAGACCTTCTCTAAATTTACCGGGAACGAGGTTGTCAAGCTTAACGGTAAGAACACCGTTTTCACCTATTTCTGCTCCGGAAACTGCAAACTTAGGTTCTTGAGCTGCACGAGTTTTGAAAGTTGCTACCTCAGTTACATAAGAAAGTCCTGCGATGTCGATGTCAGATGCAGTGATGGTAGCGGGGTTAAGACGATATTTAGCCTCAACCGCATGGTTAGTGATTATACCGGTTACATACTGATCAACACCATTTACTTTCTGAGTAGCGTATTCATATGAACCCTTTGCAGGAAGATCTTTATTAGCCTTCCAAACGAGTTTATTATATGTAGCTGTCTCAAATTCTACTGTAGGTACGCCACCAACATAGAGCTCAGGGATCAAAGTAACTGAAGTAAGGCGCTGTGCAAGGATACCTGCGATTGAGTTAACAGCGTTTGTTACCTTAGTTGAGATTTCTGAAGAAACGTTGGCGAGTTTAGACTTCAGGTCAGCAACATCAGTCTTGAGACCTGCGATGTCAGTCTTGTTGGCTGCAACATCATTCTTAGTTGCAGTTGCGTCTGCCTTGATTGCATTCAATTCAGTTGTGATGCCATCAATAGCAGCTACTTTATCGCTGAGACCTTCAAGGCTTGCCACATCCTCTTTAAGTTTCTCGAGAGCCTTGATCTGAACATCCATTGCTGAGATCTGCTTGTTGAGTTCAGCAATAGCTTTCTGAGATTCTGTAAAGTCAGCCTCAATTTTTGAAAGACCGGTTTCGATACCTTCAAGTTTTCCGGAGAGAGCTGCGAGATCGTCGTTAGAAGCATAGTTGGCAGCCTTCACCTCGTCGAGGGCAGCCTGGATAGCTTCAGCCTTAGCCTCTTCTACAGCTTGTTTTGCCAGCGCCACTTCCTGAGTTGCGGCATCAGCTTTAGCAGCAGCGGCTTTGGCATCGTTGGCAGCAGCATCTGCAGCAGACTTAGCTGCGTCCAATGCTGTCTGAAGAGCAGTAACCTGAGAAGTCAAGCTACTGGTCGTTGTGTCCAGTTCTTTAATGTCACCATCGTAGTCTTTACAGCCAACCAGCCCGACCGGCAAGCTTCCGAGCAACAATGAACACATTGCAAAACTTAATAAACTTCTTTTGTTCATGTGTAAAATGTTAAGAGTTAAAGTTTATATTTGAAATTGTAATTACTGACAACTATAAGAGTGTTACTCAGCACTTTGTCGTTGTTTGTTTGTTCTTTTCTTATCTATTCCTTATATTATTAATTAATCCACACGAATCTTCTATCTCTTCAAAAGAGATATTTCACTTTTTGTATATTGTTGATTTTTAGGCGGTAATAGTGGATGATTTTGAAGTTTTTCTTAACAAAATCCTATTTTTTACAAAAAAATGATAAAAACACGATTTTTTTTTGTGATTTATTTCCTTATTTCTGAAATATATATTAACTTTGCAAGGAATTCAATATCTCTTTTGAAGAGATACGGAAGTACATGTATGTCATTTAATAAAGTAAAAAACTGAAAAACAAATAGAAGAACTACGACAAAGTGCTGAGTATCGCTCATATAATTGTCAGTAACTACAATTTCAAATATAAACTTTAACTCTTAACATTTTACACATGAACAAAAGAAGTTTATTAAGTTTTGCAATGTGTTCATTGTTGCTCGGAAGCTTGCCGGTGGGTCTGGTTGGCTGTAAGGACTACGATGGAGACATTAAAGAACTGGACAACAAGACTGGTAATCTGAGTTCACAGATTTCCACTCTTCAGACAGCATTGGACGCAGCTAAGTCTGCTGCAGATGCTGCTGGCAACGATGCCAAAGCTGCTGCCGCTAAAGCTGATGCCGCAACTCAGGAAGCTGCTCTTGCAAAGCAGGCTGTAGAAGAGGCTAAGGCTGAAGCTATCCAGGCTGCTATTGATGAAATTAAGGCTGCTAACTTCGCATCTAACGATGATCTCGCAGCTCTCTCCGGAAAAATCGAAGGTATCGAAACCGGTCTTTCAAAAATTGAGGCAGACTTTACAGAATCTCAGAAAGCTATTGCTGAACTCAACAAGCAGATCTCAGCAATGGACGTTCAGATCAAGGCTCTCGAAAACCTTAAGACTGAGGTGGCAAAAATAGCTGAACTCAGCCAGAAGGTAGCTGTTATCGATGATCTCACAACCCAGTTGAATGCTGTTAAGGCTGACGCAGCTGCTAACAAGGCTGACATCAAGACAATCAATACTGAATTGGGTAAGATTTCAGGCCAGATCACAACTGCTGTAAACAACGCTGTTAACTCACTCGCAGGTATCCTTTCACAGCGCCTTACTTCAGTTACTTTGGTTCCTGAGCTCTATATTGGCGGTATTCCTACTATCGAATTCAAATCTGCTAAATATACTAAGCAGGTATACGCTAATAATAAGTGGTCTAACGCTACTACAGGTACTACTCAGTATATCATCACTAACAACGAGACTAAGGCTCAGTACCGTCTCAACCCGGGTACTCTTAAAGACGAGGACATCAATATCTCAGGTATGGCTTATGTAACTAAGGTTGCTACAAGCCGTGCTGATGATCCTGTTGTAGTTAAGGTTGCTTCTGCAAAAGTTGAGAATAACGGTCTTCTTACTGTAAACCTCGGTAAGACTAACACAGCTTCTCTCAACCTTTCCGGTAATAAGATCTACACAGTATCTCTGAAAGTTCCCGTAGCTGCTAAGCATCTCTTCGAGGGTGAGGCTTCTGCTGATGTTTATTCAGAGTTTACTCGTCTTTCTGAAACTTATTTCGAACCTGAACTTCGTTTCGTAGACAGGCAGTTCAATGTTGCAGGTAGTGCAGACGTAGCCGGTCACCTTATCAATGACTCTACTGTTCTCTACAATTCTGCAGCTTCAGCAATGGTTGTTAAGAACATAGTATATAATAAGACTTTCGATCTTAATACTCTTGTACAGGGTTGTGAATTCATTTCTCCCTCTACTCATGCTTATTTGACATTGGCAGAAATGGAGAAATATGGTCTCGGCATCAAGTATGCAGTTGCTACTCGCAAATATGAGCCTTCTTCAACAGACCAGACTAACCAGCAGGCATTTGCTAAGATTGATGGTAGCATTCTTACTCCTATCGCTTCTTCAACTGCTGTAGGTAATGAGAATATCATCGGTAAAGAGCCTATCATCAGAGCAACTCTCTATGACAAAAACAACAACAATGTCATCGAAGTTGGTTACTTCAAGGTTAAATTCACTGCTGAGGATATGACTCCGACTGTATTCAATGAGACAGTTGCTGACAACGGTACTCCATGCGCCGGCGCAAGTCATAACTTCACATGGGATTGGATGGCTCAGAAGATCCTTGAAAACATCGGTGCTAACGGTATGAGTAAGGAAGAGTTTACTCGCGTATATGATAGAGTAACCGTATCTGCTAATCCTGTTAACCAGAACACTACATTAACCGTAGATATCATTAACGGTCAGTTGCAGGTTGCTACTCCGATCATGTCATGGTCTGTTGATCCTGTTAATCTCGGTGTTCTCCATGTAGGTAATAACGCAGCTCAGTATAAGAGAACAGTTACATTCTCTAACTCAGCAGGTCTTTATGCTGACGTAGTTATCAACCTCACTTGGAATGTTACAACTCCTGTTGGTGCTATCGCTCTCGGAACAGTTGATCCGATTAAGTGGAACGGCAACACAATGAAGGTAACTGTAGTTCCTATGGGTATTCCTTATGACGGCACTCAGACAGCTGTTTACAACACTAATATCCTTGAGGCACGTAACAAACCTTATGTAACAGGTCTTGCATCTTGCGCTAATTACAACATCGCACTTGCACCCGCAACAGAGCAGCCTTACGCATACTATGGTCAGATTCCTTTGACACTTCAGTCAGGCTTTACTGCATGGGGTCTCACAGCAGCTAACCAGAACAGCCTCACTGCTGTTAACTATGTAATCGAAAATACAACCGGCGGTAAGAACCTTGCAAGCAAGGGTGGTGTAGTTAAGGTTAACTTCAGCTCAGATATCAACGGTCTTACTCAGAACCGCTTCGTCTTCGGCACAATCAACCTTGACGTTGTTAAGATTCTCCAGCTCACTACAGAGACTGCTAAGGGTATTACTGATAACTCAGCTGCTGTTTCAATGAATATCTCTGATAACCTCGTTATCAAGGATGCTTACGGAAACGTTGTTGCAAGAACTAACTCAACTGCTAATCCTTATGCAGCTGATTACTGGAAGTTCTATGTTGTTGAGGAGCCGGTTTACGATGCTTCTAACATCCTCGTAGCTTCTTCTCCGACTGCTACAACCGGTTCAAGCCTCGCATCACTCAACATGACTGCTGTAATTGATGCATCAACAGGTACTTTGACATTCCAGAACAATGGTTCAGCTATCGCAAACGATGCTTATCTCCTTGTTCCTGTTAAGGTAGCTCACAAGTGGGGTGTTCTCGAAGGCAAGGTTGCAGTTCCTTTGAAGAAGAAACTCTAATAGACTTCTACATAAATTAATATTGCATTAGATATTATTTTATACGTTAGAACAAACAAGTATTATTTAGTGAAAAGAATGTATAGAGCATATACATTATCATGAGCGGGAATGGCGGGTCAGTGATGATCCGCCATTCTTATTTTATATACAAAGGAAATTGTTTCATTGGGCAAAATTTTTTATATTTGCCATTATTTTAGCATAAGAGTGTTAATTATACCTTATTATTATATTATGATGTGATTTGCTTTGCTATAATATTTATTAACCTACTAAACGAGACCATACATGAAAAGACTTTATCACTTTAAGTTCTTATTAATGCTTTTGACTCTGGTTTTTAGTGCCACAGGGTCATTTGCGAATCAATTGAGTCCGGATCAGGCTCTTCGCCGTGCTTCGGGTTCAATACCTTCCACAAGAAGTAATGCAGGAGGTAATTATAAACTTGCCTTTACAGGTAATAAAGAGGGCAATAATATCCTTTATGTATTTAATAATAGTCGCGGCGGGTTTATAGTGGTATCCGCTGATGATCAGATGCCGGCTGTGTTAGGGTATTCTGACAACGGTTTTTTCTCTTCCGATAAGTCTTCTCCCTCATTAAGATGGTGGCTCGGTGAATATATATCCGAGGGTTCTTACTTTCTTAAGAATTCGGATAAATTCAAGATGCAGACACGTTCAACTCGAGCTGCCAAGGGAAACATACCTGCTATGGTGCAGACTAATTGGAATCAGGCTGAACCTTATAATAATGATTGTCCTACGGTAAGCGGAATGAATGCTGTAACGGGTTGTGTGGCTACTGCGATGGCTCAGATAATTCGTTATCACGCTTATCCTACATCCGGACTCGGAACACATTCTTATAATTGGAACGGAAAGACTCTGAGTTATGATTATGGGTCTGCGACGTTTGATTATGCCAATATGCTGAATGACTACGATGAGAATGCCACCGAAGCTCAGAATGCAGCTGTGGCTAATTTGATGTATGCATGTGGTGTAGGTGTAAATATGGATTACGGATTGGGAGAAAGCGGTACCGGAGATCTGTATATTTCATATGCTCTGAAGAATTATTTTAACTATGATGCTGCCGTGCGATATCTACAAAAGAAATATTATCTTATTTCTGACTGGGAAGATATGGTGTATGCAGAACTTGAGGCAAAGCGTCCGGTGATTTATGGAGGACAAGCTAATAGTGGCGGTCATGAATTTGTATGTGACGGCTATGAAGACGGTTATTTCCATATCAACTGGGGATGGGGAGGTATGGGAAACGGTTATTTCCTCTTATCTGCTCTTGATCCCGGGCTTCAGGGAATCGGAGGTTTCGAAGGAGGATATAATACCGATCAATCAATGATTTGCGGTATTCAGCCACCTGCCGGCGGGAATCAGTGGTATCCGATATATGCATCAACAGGTTTTGAGATTTCGGGACTCAGAGGTGGAGTGCTGGATCTTAGTTTTCCCAATGGAGGAATCTATAATAATTCTCCGGATGGTGCAACTGTGGACTTCTATTTAAAGGTGGTGTCGGAAAACGGGGCTATTTATTATTCTTCTGAAGGAAGTCAATTGAGTTTCCCGGGAGCTTCAGGAATGAGTGTGTCCGGTTACAGCAGCATGTCAGTATATGTACCGGAAGGAATGGCAACCGGAAATTATAAGGCTTCTCTTGCGTTTAAGACTCCGGATGGGAATATGGTTGATTTGTTGATACCTGTGACCGATACCTCTTATCTTGATATGAATGTAGATGCTGCAGGTAAAGTGACTTTCAAGGAAGCTGCACCTTTGGTGAAAGCGACTATTGAAGTTACTACATTTAGTGCCACGTCTACAGTGGAAAGCGGAAAAGCAACTAAGTTCAGGATTTATGTCAAGAATACAGGTGATTATGAATATAGCGGCGTTTTCTATGTTAGAGTATTTAAGGAGGGAACTGAAGATCTTGAAACTGATAATGCCGTGAATGCTACTCTTGGTGCAGGGGAAGTGATCGACGGCACTGTGACGTTTACTTATGATCTTCCGGACGGGAAATATGATGTAGTATGCTATGATAAGTATGGCGATAAGATAAGTGGTGTATTTCCTTTATATATCGGACAGGCTCCTGTAAGTGCGACCGGCATTTCCCTTGATAAAACTGAAGAAACTCTTACTGAGGGTGAGTCGGTAACATTGACAGCTACGGTATCCCCAGAGGATGCAGCTGATAAGACTGTTAGCTGGTCATCTTCAGATTCGGAGGTAGCTACTGTTGAAAACGGAGTTGTTACGGGAGTGAAAGCAGGAACAGCAACCATCACTGCAGAAACTGTAAACGGACTTAAGGCAACTTGTACCATCACAGTCAAAGCTAAGGTAATCGATG
>CAZXHO010000062.1:0-10135 GCA_964640365.1 uncultured Sangeribacter sp.
AGTATATTATATTTGACGGGGAATCTGAATTGGAAGTTATCAGAAGTTTTGCATTCGCCTTCAGTCGCCTAAAAGAAATTTCTTTACCTACTAAATTAAAGATAATTTCAGATCATGCCTTTTGGGGAACCGATCTATCTAAAATTGAAATTCCATCCTCTGTTCAAAAAATTGGGTTTAATCCGTTTCCAACTCAAGATCCACTATTTTGGCAAACTAATGAATTTTCAGACATTATTGTGAAATGGGAAGTCCCTATTGAAACGGGATTTTTGTATTTGGGTGAAATGAAACATATAACACTTCATGTACCTAAAGGGTCAGCTAAGTCGTATGAAAATTCTATTTCATGGTCTTGTTTCAATATTGATGAAAATAGTTTTGAAGAGAAAGTTGTAACGGTTGAAGGAATTCGTTATCTCCTTAATCCCAATTCTATGACCGCCAGTGTTTTACCTGCTGAAAATGAAATGTCAGCATATAAAGGAAATATAGTTTTACCTCCGGTTATAGAGTATGAGGGTCATAGTTATATTGTTAAGGAGATTAAATCAAACGCATTTGGTACTATGACGTCATTATCAATACAAAATTATATTACTGCTATCTTCCTTCCTAAGTCTATAGAAAGAATAGGGAGAGGAGCCTTTTGGGGATCACCGCTTACCTCTATTAAAATAGAAGATGGTTCTCAACTCAGGTATATTGGCGATTATGCATTTAGATATTGTCAAAAACTTGAGTCTTTCCCATATTGTCCTAATCTTGAGGAAATAGGATTTGGGTGTTTTGTTTGGTGCCCCTCTTTAAAGGAACTTCATATTCCTAGATCAATCAAGACTATTGGAGACTATGCTTTTACAACAAATGGAATCGTTGAAAACGTATATGTGTATGGCTCTGAACCTATTGAATTAGATTTAAAGACTTTTGAAGAAGAAGGAACGAACAACTTAAAAGATATGACATTATATGTCCCGAAGGGAACAAAAGAGAAATACGAAAAAGTTTCCCCCTGGCGCTTCTTTGGAAATATTATAGAGATAGAATCAACGAATGGAGTCGAGAATATTAGTTTGGCTAAGACTCGGTTCAATTACGTTGAAGGTGGTATAGAAATTGTTGGAGACTATACCTTATTGCAAGTATATGACTTAACTGGAAATTTAATTAAATCAGATAAAAGTGATAGAACCATCCATCTGAATAGAGGAATATATGTTTTAAAAATTGATGGTAAATCAATAAAAATTGCAATTCCTTAATTAATAGCGCGTAGAAATTGTTTTTGAAAAATTAGACGTTCCTATTAATATTCTTACACAAAAGAAAACTGCAGTTTTCTTTTGTGTAAGAATATTAATGTTCTATCATAAGCTCTTTAGAAAGTGTCCTCAATGTGATATTTATTCTCATAAGAAGTAATTAGGAGGATATAAACATCGGAACACAATAGCTTAAATTACAATATTCGAAGATATAGATATAAATTATTTTTGTTTAGAGAATTATCATTAATCAAAAGATAAAATCAATAAAGGACTGTACCTTAATGGTAATTGTGTTTATTTTAGATTGCACCCTGCCGGGGCTGCTATCTTATCTTTATTGCATCTTTGGATAATATGTTTTATTCTGTCGGGGGTGGAGGGGTGAGAAGAGAACATTTGAGATAGTCCATTAGTTTGGGCTCCATTTTCCAAAGATTGCAATTTTGAAAATGCCATAGCCATAGCCCATGGGTTCTTCCCATTTGCTTTTAGAAAATCATATCCGTAGTCATCGGCATTACTTTCTTGTTTTCGGGAATATTTTGCACTTAACATTGAAGAGCCTAATTGAGCAAGTTGAGATTGACTCAAAGCTGCCATTGTAGAACCTGTGGACGCAAGACCGTCGAGGATGGCTGAATTCAATAAGGATTGTTTAAAAGCATTTTTTGTATCTTTATGAGCCACGTGTCCAATTTCGTGCCCAATTACTCCGAGAACTTCATCATCGTTCATCCTGTCCATAAGACCGGAATATACTCTAACACTACCGTCAGCACATGCGAATGCATTGACATCGTCAGTTAGATATACTTTGAAATTCAATGGGATGCCATCTACTGAAGTTAAACCCTTTGTCAGTTTTGCCAGACGTTGTGAATATGGATTGTTGGCAGGAGCAACTTTATTTTGCTGATCTGAATATGTCACATATTCTCTTACATAGTTCTGAATCTGAGCATCCGAAATTGTGGCTGCTTGAATAGCTTTAGAAGCTCCGCTCATTAACGAAGACATGTTCAAGGCTGAAGAGGAACATCCGGTGAATACTAAAGATAAAGATGAAACCATGACAAGGGTCATAATTCGGATACTTCTTTTGATTCCTCTTACAGTAGGACAAATCCCTTTTTTCATAATATTTTGCATTTATGATTAATATTCTAATGTATCTTCTTCCTGAGATCTGACTAAGGTAAAGATGATAATAATAAATAACATTTAAAAAAGTAAAAGAGTTGGAGATGAGTTGTGTATTTTATATCTCTGCTAATAAAGAATGTTTTTAACAACTAAGTAACCTAAATAATCATCTTAAATATTGCTTGCAATTATAGAAATACGGTTAAATTGTATTAAATTCGCAGTGGAAGATAAATTAAGAACAATAAAGGTATGAATCAAAATATATTAAATTTTCGACGGGCGGAGTTGAAAGATGTCCCCGACGTGGAAATAATTCTTAAGGACGCTGTCCATCGAATGCTTTCTGAAGGGAAACAACAATGGAGCGAAAGTTATCCAAAGGCAGAACACGTTTTAGCCGATATTGAGAGGGAGGTAGCGTTTGTGCTTGAAATGGATGGGAAGGTTGTGGCCTACGGTGCAGTAGTCTATGACGGAGAACCGGCCTATGACAAGCTTCAAGGAAAGTGGCTGTCAGATGATAAATATGTTGTTGTGCACAGGATAGCTGTTTCACAAAATGTACAGGGTAGGGGAGTGGGTGCCCGTTTCATTAACGAAGTAGAACATCACGCCTTAGAAAAAGGAATAAACAGTTTTAAAATTGACACAAATTTTGATAATTTCGCAATGTTGAGATTGTTGGAGAAATGTGGCTTCACATATTGCGGAGAGGTATTTTATCCCCGGGGCCAGCGAAAAGCTTTTGAAAAACTTATCTGATTTGGTTCAAAAGATGAGTTAGAATATTTTTTAATAAAAAAGCAATTCAGATGAACCTTTTTTATACTACCAATGTTCTAATATCAGAAAATCGTTTCATGATGTTAGGTTAGTTATAAAAATCAGAGAGCTGTCGATGTGAATCGGCAGCTTTTTTTATTGTACTTGTAAAACTTCTCTTCGTATAGATTCTATTATATTTTAGATGAGAATTATTTTTCTCTAATAAAACCTTATCTTCTTTCTTATGATAATTAAATACTTTTTTATGGATTCTTTTTTGGAGGTGAAGAAAATCCAAAATTTATATTTATATTTGCACTGGCACTTTTAAATCCGAATACATATGAAACACCCTGAAGATTCCATTAAACAACGTTTGGAATCATTCCGTAAGGAAATGAAAGCCCAAGGTCTGGACGCTTATATAATTCCTACATCCGATCCACACATGAGTGAATATCCTGCTCCATGTTGGAAATACAGAGAATGGATTTCAGGCTTTACCGGGTCAGCAGGAACGGTGGTCATTACAGCCGAAAAAGCAGGATTGTGGACTGATTCACGTTATTTCTTACAAGCTGAAAGTCAACTTGTGGACACAGGAATCGAGCTATACAGACTTATGTTACCAGACACACCTTCTATTTCAGATTTCTTGAAATCAGAATTAAAAGACGGGGATAAGGTGGGATATAATGGTCTTACCTATAGCATAGCAGAAGCTACATCTCTTGCTTCTGATCTGAAAAAAGCAGGTGTTCAGACCGATGGGAGCAAACCTATTGCTGATATTGTCTGGAAAGATCGTCCTTCTATTCCCGAAGCGGAAGTGTTTGAAATGCCTCTCGAATATGCCGGCAAATCGACAACAGATAAAGTTGAGGAAATAAGGAATATGTTGGCAGAGGCCGGAGCTGACTATACCGTACTGTCTGCACTTGATGAAGTGGCTTGGACTTTCAATTTCAGAGGTTCAGATGTACTTTATAATCCTGTTGGAGTAAGTTATGCTATTATAGGAAAAGATAAGGCTATTCTGTTTATCGAGGATAGTAAACTGCCGGAAGTACTTAAGGATAAGTTAATTAAAAATGGTGTTGAAATACTTCCTTACGATTCTTTGACCGAGACTTTAAAGAGTCTTCCCGAGGGAAGTGTTTTCTTGCTTGATAAAGCAAGGACTAATTCTGCTATTGGTGATTCACTTCCGGTTAACTCCATAATTATCACTGGACTTTCTCCTGCTAATGTTCTTAAGAGTATAAAGAACGAAACCGAACTTAAAGGTTTTTCAAATGCGGTGCTTAAAGATGGTGTTGCCATGACTCGCTTTTTCAAGTGGCTTGAAGAAGCAATGTCAAGAAGTGAGAAAGTGACAGAGCTTAGTGCTGCATCGAAACTTAAAGATTTCCGTGCTGAACAGCCTCTATTTATATCCGAAAGTTTTGCACCTATATCAAGTTATGGACCACATGGAGCAGTAGTTCACTATTCTCCGACTCCCGAAACCGATGTAGAACTTCACCCGGATTCCTTATATCTTATAGATTCCGGAGGTCAGTATCTTGATGGTACAACAGATATAACTCGTACGATAGCATTGCTACCGGAGCCAACTGAACAGATGAAATCGGATTTTACTGCAGCGCTCAGGGGCACCATTGATATAGCAATGGCACGCTTCCCTAAAGGTATACGCGGATGTCTTCTTGATGCCTATGCGCGTCATGCCCTATGGGATGCGGGTATAAACTATCTTCACGGCACTTGTCATGGCATAGGTCACTGTCTGAATGTACACGAAGGTCCCCAGAGTATCAGAATGGAGGAAAATCCGGTTAAGATCGAAGTCGGTATGGTGATGAGTGACGAGCCGGCAATGTATAGGGCCGGGGAATATGGAATACGTACAGAGAATATGATTGTGGTTCGTGAAGATGTAAAAACACAATTCGGTGAATTTCTTGCCTTCGATACTATTACTCTATGCTATATAGACACCAAGTTGATAGACAAAACCCAACTTACTCCTAAAGAAATAGAATGGCTGAATAATTATCATGAACGTGTCTACACTCTTCTTTCTCCTTATCTCACCAATGATGAGGACGCATGGCTAAGAAATAAGACTTTACCCATATAATTTGGTTAAATAATTATTATCTATATAAATATAATTGTTCTATATATACATATAAGGAATCGGATACTGAAAATTTGGTATCCGATTCTCTTTATGTTTAAAGAGCCTACAATTTCATCCAAGTTCAAGGACATGAATAAAACTGAAACAGGACCGGGTCATATGCATTTGACTCAGTCCTGTTTAGGTTTATTGCAATTTGTGATATGAAATTAGATTTCTAATTTCGATTAAGAGAGTATCAATTGTGGAATTGATGGAAAACGGGTTTCATTACAAAAGTAAATGAATAGTCACCATAAGGAAGAATGTATTCTTTCCGTGGCATCGCACCCCAGCTGTTTACACATCCAAGACCGAGTTGAGCCTTGTCAATCAAAAGGTTGGTATAATCAACTTTTTCTACTTCAGGAGAATGTGTATTGGCTTTCCATCTGCCACCGTCGAGGCTTTCGATTGAATAGTTGAGCGCTGAAGCTGAGAAAGGATTTTCAGCTACAAACTCAAGACCATTTCCGGAATTATTGAGCTGACGCCAGAAACGGATGTCAGTCTTTGTGCCTGTTTCCTGCGGACGGATGTAAGAATAGAACTGATCGCTAACTTTCTGATTATACAGGCCAAGGAGGGTTGAATGGTTGCGGTCAACATAGTTCTCTATCGGACCCCTTCCATAATATTCGATACTACTGAAAGACTCCGGCATCTGCATCTGCATACCGAAACGGAACATACCAGATACTTCAGCTGTTTTGTCCGCTGTCATGGCTTCAGTTACTTTTACAGCTCCTTCTCCATTAATAGCATAAGTAAGTTTCAGTTTAGCTTTCACGTCCGGCATTGTGTATTCGGCAGTAACAACTGCAAGTTCGCCATCCATATCTGCTTTTAAAGATTCAAGTTTGATCATGGGATTCTTCCAAGCAGCATATTTGTTCTGGAGGTTTGCGCCATAATCATTGTCAGTTGGAGCGCGCCAGAAATTAGGGGTAAGATGACCACCATCTGTGAGCATTTCAGTTCCTGCTACTTCATATTTACTCATGTAACCGGTGTGACGGTCAAATTCAATATTGAAGTTATTTCCTTTGACAATCATGAAGAAGGCATGGTTATTGATGATTTCGGGAAGCAAGGGAGCAGCATTGGGAGAGGAAGGAATGGTGATATCGAGATTAGCTACATTTTCATTAAGAATAAACTGGTCTTTTGCGATTGTATGGCCTGCAGGCAAAAGTCCGTCAGCATCTTTCAGATTATAATATACATTGAGAGTCCATTCTCCTTGGTTAGAAATTTCACCATAAGGAATGGTAACTTCAGTGGTAGCACCTGGGGCAACATCAATTTTATCAATGCTTCCGTCGCGTACGGGCACACCGTTATTTAGAAGAACCCAGTTGAGAGTCACATCTGAGAGATCGCGGAAGAAGTTTTCATTATAAACTTTCATTTTACCCTTTGAAAGGTCAGCGGGAGTTGTCCAGATATTCTGATAATAATAAGAAACCTCGTCTGCATGTGGATTGGGAACACGGTCGGGGCTTACAAGTCCGTTGACACAGAAGTTGCCGTCAGTAGGATCATATCTGTTGAAGTCACCACCGTATGCAAAGATCTCTACACCGTCTTTACCTTTAGTTCTTACTGCCTGGTCAACAAAGTCCCAGATAAAACCACCCTGGAGGTTGGGATATTTACGGATTATGTCCCAGTATTCTTTGAAACCGCCCATAGAGTTGCCCATAGCGTGGGCATATTCACACTGAATGAGTGGACGTGGATTATCTTTCTGCTGACCATATTTTTCCATTCCTTCATATCCATAATACATAGGACAGAAAATATCAGTCATCTTGTCTTTGCCTGCTTGTTCATACTGTACGGCACGGCTTGGATCCTCTGCTTTAATCCATTCGTAGGCAGCCTCAAAGTTAGGACCATAGCCGGCTTCGTTGCCCAGACTCCAGAAAATGATTGAAGGATGGTTAAAATTGCGCTGAACATTTCTCTCGTTGCGCTCCATATGTGCTTTGGCATATTGAGGATCTTTGGCAAGAGTCTTGTCGCCATATCCCATGCCATGGCTTTCAATATTAGCTTCAGCCACAACATAGATTCCATATTGGTCGCAAAGGTCATACCAAAGATTATCATCAGGATAATGGCAGGTTCTTACAGCATTGATGTTGAGCTGTTTCATGAGTTGGATATCCTGAAGCATACGTTCCGGAGATACAACATAGCCACCGTCGGGATCAAGTTCATGGCGGTCTGCACCTTTGAAAAGCACCGGTTTCCCGTTGACGAGAATCTGCCCGTCTGTTAGTTCGATTTTTCTGAAACCTACGTTAACAGGAACAACTTCGTTATTACCCTGCATGGTTGCGGTAAGAGTATATAAATAAGGAGTTTCTGCAGTCCATTTTTTAGGATTCTTGACATTCATGACAGTTTTACCGCTCTTATTGGCAGTAGCAGTGGCAACCGTGTTGCCTTCTGCGTCAGTCAAAGTGAGTTCAACCGGTGCATTTGCAGTCAGCGAAAGATCGATGTTCAAGACGCCGTCCGTGTAATTGTTCTCAAGATCAGGAGTTACTCTTATATCGGCAATGCGTTTTTTATCGCGCGCATAAAGATAGCAATCGCGACCAACTCCGCTATAACGGAAAAAGTCTTGGTCCTCAAGATATGAGCCGTCACACCAACGGAACACCTGGAAACAGATTAAATTTTCCTGACCGGGAATAAGATAGGGAGTCAAATTGAATTCTGCTTCAAGCTTGCTGTCTTCACTATAGCCTACATATTTACCGTTCACCCAAAGATATATGTTGGAAGTAACAGATCCGAAATGAGCAAATATATCTTTCCCTTTCCATGATGCAGGCACCTTTATTTCGCGTCTGTAAGAACCTACATTATTATCTTTTTCAGGAACGATTGGGGGCTTGCTCTCAAAAGTGTTTCTCCAAGGATATTGATTGTTGACATAAATAGGATATCCATATCCGTTCAACTCCCACACACCCGGCACCTGAATATTATCCCAACCTTTATCGTTGAAATCCTTCTTCCAGAAGTCAGTGGGTCGCGAGGTGGCATCATTCACCCAATTGAATTTCCAAGTGCCGTTAAGGCTAAGATAATTTGAAGAATTTTTACGCTCCTGAGATTTCAGAGCATCTTCGCCTTTGTTGTAAGCGAAATTGACAGCTCTCATTGGAGAGCGGTTCACAGCGTTTACTTCAGGATTTTGCCATTCTGTAAACGTCTGGGCTGACATTGAGAGGGAAGCGCTAGCGATCAATGCTGCCAATAAAAATCTGTTCATGTTTAGATTGTTTTATTAGTCTATCATTCTGTGCATCTTCGCTATTGTCCTTTTATTATTGAATGTGTATCGATATTATAACCTTGATTTCAATTCATAAAATTCGAATAGGAAATATGCTAAAAATGATAGGAAAGGTTTTAGATTTTAGCTAATTAAATGCAGAATGGGGTACCCTCTCTGCAGAGGGCGGCTTCTTTACCATTTAATAAACGGATATTATGGTGATTTATGCGTAATTTGTTATAAAATTTATTATCGATAGTATTTTAGCACATGCTATGCAAATATTTGTGAAGTTCAAACATATAAATTAATGCTACGTTACTTATTAAAAGAATTAAATATTGAAAGGACGGACTTTTAATCCTCTTACCTTATATATAGATATATAGAGTAAAAAATTTAGAATAAAAGTTATGGCAGATCATAGTTTAGATAATAATCATTCACACGGTCATGGACATTCTCATGGGCCACACAACCATGCCCATCTTATAAAATCCAATTCTGAAATGACTAAGGCGTTCCTATGGGGAATTGGTCTCAATGTGCTTTATGTAATAGTTGAAGCAATCTTTGGATTCCTCTACAATTCTATGGGTCTTCTATCGGACGCCGGTCATAATCTTAGTGACGTGGCTGCGTTGGTCTTGTCTTTAATAGCGGTAAGGCTTGCTATGAAGAAGGCAGATAACCGGTTTACATATGGATATAAAAAGGCAACAGTGTTGATCTCATTGCTTAATGCTATAATTCTGTTTGCTGCCGTAGGTGTAATTGTTTATGAAAGTATAGAAAAGCTTATCACTCCGGAGAGAGTGGATGGTCTGGCAGTTGCTTGGGTAGCCGGTATCGGGGTCTTGGTGAACGGTGCAACGATGTTATTTTTTAAGAAGGATAAAGATGGCGACTTAAATGTGAAAGGCGCTTACCTCCATATGATGGCTGATGCACTGGTGTCAATAGGAGTTGTTGTGTCAGGCATCATCATTCATTTTACCCACTGGTATATTCTTGATCCAATAATTGGTCTCGCAGTTGCGGTGATTATTGTAGTTTCTGCTTGGGGTTTGCTGAAGGAAAGTGTTCGTTTGGCTATCGATGCTGTACCTGAAGGTATAAATATAGATAGGATAAAAGAGGCTATGATGGGGAATCCGGAAGTTTTGGACGTGCACCATATTCATATATGGCCTATAAGTACCACTGAAAATGCGTTGACGGCGCATGTAAAAGTTGCTGATATGCTGAAAGAAGAGGTGATTAAGAAAAATATTAAGAAATCTCTTGCGGAATTGGGAATCAGTCATGCTACTCTTGAATTTGAGGGTCCGGATTCCGAATGTTGTGATGAAATTATAGCCGAGGATTGAATAATATCAGTATAAATTGCATGGATTAACAAAACTGCACACATTTTAACATACGTTGATTCGTTTGTCATCCAGCGTCTTGCGGCGCGGATTTCAGAAA
>CAZXHO010000063.1:0-10015 GCA_964640365.1 uncultured Sangeribacter sp.
GAGAGCGGTGAGGCATTGATAACGCCGATACCCTTGCTTTCAAAGAAATCCAGAAAATCTACAAGCTTATCATCATTGAGCGTGTAATGACAAAAATTCAATACACTTTCAACCGTGCCTGCAGGAGTATGTTCAATCACCCACTTGAGGTTTTCCAATTGCAGATCTGTAATTCCGACATGTCCCACAATTCCCTTATCTCTGAGTTCCACCAATGCCGGAAGAGTTTCGTTGGCAACCATTTCCAAGTCAGCGAATTCAATGTCATGAACATTTATCAGGTCAATGAAATCAATTCCGAGACGCTCCATGCTTTCGTCCACACTTTCAATTGCGCGCTTGGCAGAATAGTCCCAGGTATTAACTCCATCTTTTCCATATCTGCCCACTTTAGTTGAAAGATAATACTTTGCGCGAGGAATTTCGCGCAAAGCTTTTCCAAGCACAGTTTCAGCCTTATAATGTCCGTAATAAGGTGAGACGTCTATAAAATTTATACCATTTTCTATAGCTGCATGCACAGCCTCAATAGCTTCGCTTTCTTTTGTTTCGCGGAATACGCTGCCAAGTGAGGAAGCTCCGAAACTAAGTTCCGAAACCTTCATTCCGGTCTTACCGATTTCTCTATATTTCATGGGTCTACGGGTATTTTCTCGTTAAGACTGTGAATAATTACTTCAGTAATAGACGGTCGCCTGTTTTCTCTACTATATTTCTGTAGAAATCTTCAGGGTAACCTGTATAGTCGGGAGCCAGGGGCTTCCCATGAGGATTGCGTGCGAAATTTCCGTTTTCATCAAGCTTCTTTCTGTTGCCGTCGAGATATCTTATGAGCAGGAAGTAGGCAAGGTCGCGGTAGGAATCTGTAGCCTCTTTAGCAATACTTGCACCTTCATAGTTTACATATCTTTCCAATGCTTCAGGATTCTCCGGATCATATAATGACAGCAGAACTTTTTCAGTTTCAGGACGTGAGGATATATATTTTTCTTCAAGTCCTCCCTGAACTTTGCGAATATCCTCTATCATCTGATCATATTTATTATATGCTTGGTTGGCAACCCAGTTATTCATCCAGAAATTAGCAGTAGGGGAGAAAGTATAAAGGTCACCGTTACCCGGTCTTACCTCCAAGGGCACCTCAGTCATAGAGCAATAAAACGGCATGTAAACTGTAGTGTTTGCATCATCGGTACCATACCATAACACTCCTCCGATTGCATCAGGGAGGTCAGCACGACTCTGACTAACAAAGCTCCATGCAGTCTGCTGTGTTGCAATGGCACGTTCATGGGTGTAAGTCTTGTCATCCACTTTATAGCGGTTGGGACGATTGCGATAAGGTGACTTGTTGGGTCCTGCACCCGGATCGTTTGTCATTTCATAGGGAGTGTCTTCATAGTGGTCGCGCATGCGCTCCTGCATATCTTTCAAAGATAGTTTTCTGTTCGGAATGATGTAAAGTGGCATAGGTTCGTCGCTGTCGCAATTTACCCATTCAAACCAAGCCTTATCCTCTTCTGGTGAAGCAAAGCGCCTGAAAAAACTCCATACTCTGGCGTCGCAAGAACGTCGTGTAGCTGAATTGTGAACCTTAAAGGCATCTGCAAAGGAGAAATCCTCATCCTTGCCATCGAAATAGCCATGTTTGCGGGCAAAAGAGAAAAGGTCTTTTGAATACATTACGTTCTCTTTATCCTTATAGTCAACCTTACGGATACGAGGTTCATTGGCATGTGCGGCTATTGCATCATCAGGAATACGGACAGCTATCCATAGAGCACCCTTTTCTGCTCCTTTACCTATCATTTCCATAATCCACGCCTCATTTTTATCGGCAATAGAAAAAGTCTCGCCGGTGCTGGCATATCCATATTTTTCAACAAGATCCGTCATCGTCTTGATAGCTTCGCGTGCAGTCTTGCATCTCTCGAGAGTAATATATATGAGAGAGCCGTAATCGAGCAGAGAGTTGCCCGTAGTGTCTTCAAGCTCGGGATGTCCTCCCCAAGTAGTCTCACCGATTACAAGCTGGTGCTCATTCATATTGCCGATAACATTATATGTCTCTGCAGCCTGGGGAATCTCTCCGCGATAGCTGTTGTCTCCCCAGTCTATTACCGGACGCATGGTGCCGGGCGCATGTTTGCCTCTCGCGGCATGGAAAAGATCACCAAAACGTGTATGTGAATCATCTGCATAAGTAATCATCACCGAACCATCGGTGGTAGCCTTTTTACCGGCTATAAAATTAGTGCACGCAAAAGATGCTGTCGGAATAAGCAAAGTAGCGCACAAAAGTGCTTTTTGATAAAGTTTCATGTGTTATATTTTATTGTTATTTTTATTTTGAGTAGAATTTTTTTATTTAACTTAGTCATAGGTCGTTAGGGGTCTCAGTTTTTGTTGGTTTTTCCTTTGAAAGATGGAAGTTGGGATCCATCTACCTCAAAGTCTCTGACAGTAAGCTGTTCAACATTTTCCGTATAAAGTCCGAAGACTCCGCCATTTACGAATCCTTCTCCTTCGCACGGACGCCTGTCGTAGACACCACCGGCGTAATCTGTGATCTTTTCCAATCTAAGATCAATGTTATCGAGAAGAATCCCCGAAATTTTCCCCGGTTCGTCGCAACCGATAAATATACCGTTCTCAGACGTGGCATGGATATTTATAAATCGGATATCAGTCACTTCACCGCATTTGCCTGCAGTAGCTCCCTTGGGGAATCTCCAGCCTGCATCTTTATGATTCCCTCGGGCGCGAGGATAGGAAGTGACGTAAATTGGTTCCGCCTTCCCCCACCAGACGTCTGAAAATAGTTTGCAATCGAGAGTGATATTTGAAAATGTAACATCCCTGACTGTTCCTTCATCCCTGTTTTGTATCCCTATTCCGCGATTTGAGGCGGTAATTATACAGTTGTTGAACAAGACCCTTGATATTTGGTCCATATTCTCCGATCCTATCTTTATTGCACAGGAACGTGAAGTCATTATACAATTGTCGACAACAATATCTTCACACGATCCGTATTCCTCATATTCCCGTCTGTTCTTCAAACAAATGCAATCATCGCCACTCTCAATAAAGCAGTTTGAGATACGCACTTTGCGCGAATGGTCAATGTCAATTCCGTCTCCGTTTCTCACTTTTAGATTATTGAGTAGAGATATATTGGATATTGCCACGTCATAACAGCCGACGAGATGAATAGTCCAGTAGGCGCTGTTACCAATTGTGACGTCGGCAATATTAATTTTATCGCACCCTATAAGAGTAAGCAGGTGTGGTCGTGGATCAAAATCAGTAACAGGTTTTAACTCATACGAGTCATCAAGTTCTTTTCCCATGAATGCTATTCCGTTACCGTCAATTCGCCCGGTGCCGGAAATTGAAAAGGATTTCAAATCATATCCATAGAGCCACATCTTACCTTCTCCTCTGTTGTCCTTGAAGGCACTCAGATTATATAATTTCTCATCCGGATTTGCAAGTAAGGTAGAGTTCGGTTCGAAGTGAAGGTTTACATAAGATGCCAGTTGGATTGGTCCACATAGGAAAGTTTTCCCGGAGGGAAATATCACGTTACCTCCACCGTTTTCCGAGCACTGTCTAATGACCCCTTGTATTATCTCGGTTTCATCAGTGAGACCGTCGCCCTTTGCACCGAAGTCTGTCAGCACATAATCTGCTGCTGTCGCTTGAAACAGGGTAGCTTTAAAAGCAAATATGAGGAATATTATTATCTTTTTCATTAAGAATCAATTCTTTGTGTAAAATTTGATTATCCAATAAGATACGGTAAGTTCCTAAATTCAGAAATAATCAATCGATGTTATTCAAAACATAGCGTCCCTCCTGATATAATCTCAGAATGATTTAGTTTGCAATCGGGAAGTTGCTTACCGTTAAGACTGATAGCTTTATAAAGATGATCTACACGTGGAGGTTCTGCAGCAACTATGACAAAAGATTTTCCACCTTCCGGAGTAATTGTTATCTTTTCGAATAGTGGTGATCCTATTTCATAGTCACCGGAAGCCGGACACATTGGGTAAAGCCCAATAGCCGAGAAGACAAACCATGCAGACATTTGTCCTGCATCGTCATTCCCTGAAAGACCTCCGGGAGAGTTGTCATATTCGGTATCAAGAATATGTCTTACCCATTTTTGTGTCAAATCATTTCTATGAGCTGCGTTAAACATATAAGGGATCTGATGACACGGCTCATTTCCGTGCCAGTATCTTCCTTGAGTAAACATTGAGTCGAGTTTTGACACAAACACTTCCTCTCCACCCATATATTCAATTAATCCTTTAGCATCATGAGGCACATACCAAGTGTAATGGCATGGAGCACCTTCGGTTATCGCCCTGTTAAAGGAGAAGGGATCTGTGTCCTGTTCAAAGTGCCCATCTTCATGTCTACCATTAGCATAGCCTAAACTGGGATCAATCACATTTTTCCAATTGTGAGCTCTTGCGCTTAAAATTACTCTATCCTCATTTTCTCCTATCATTTCGGCAATACGCGACAGGGCATAGTCATCAAAAGCATATTCAAGAGTACGGGAAGTCTGTTCCTGTTTGTGAAACGCCTCTTCAACTCCATCTTCAAGCGGAATATATCCGTATCTGAGGTATGACGGCAAGGCTCGTCTTCCTTTCCCGTTTTTGTATTCCTCATATGATTCAGGAGTTTCAAAAGCATTTTTTCTCAGGTATGTATATGCTTTTTTCAAATCGAAGTTATTTATCCCCTTTACGGCAGCGTCCGCTATTGCTGCAGCACAGTGATCGCCTATCATGGCAGCAGTATAACTGTTCCAGCATGGAAAAATAGGCATCCATCCTCCCTGTTCTGCATCGTTTACAAGTGACTGCATCATCTCTCCACTTTTACGTGGAGTGAGCAGGGTCAGCAATGGATGAAGAGCCCTGTAGGTGTCCCACATACTAAAATCCCCATATTGTTCTGTTCCGGTTTCACTTATCATTATCTCATTGCCGGATGCAAACTTTGGATATTTACCGTCTACATCGCTGATAACTCGTGGTAAGAGAGAACAGCGATATAAAGATCCGTAAAATTTAGAGTTATCATCATCCTTTCCACCTTCAACTTTTATCATACCAAGCTGTCTGTTCCATGCATCTGAAGAGAGATTGCGGACTTCATCAAAATTATTGTCAGCTATCTCTTGATCAAAATTTTTATAGACACCTTCCATAGAGGTAAATGATGAAGCAGCCTTTACCTCGATTTTTTGATCTTTCTCAGCATTAAAACTTACAAAGACTCCAATTCCCGGACATCCGGATATGACTTTTTGCCCCTCTATTATAGAATCATTAACAAAGGTTCCAAAGTTTGTTATATCAAGATTATGTGGAAAGCGTATAACGAACCAACCTGAAAAACCTGCAGGTTCTCCCCATTCCTGATAAATACGGTGTACGGGGTTGTATCCTCTTATTTCACGTTTCTCAGCATCGAATTCTATGAATCCCTCTCCCTCGTCGGAGTTAGGATTTACCACAATATGGCCGGTTCCGGGAGTATTGAATGTGAATCTGAAAACACCTGAACGCGAAAGTCCGGTCATTTCGGCTACAATGTTTTCATTTGGCAGTTCAACTTTATAGTAATCCGGTTTTGCGGTTTCTGCATCATGGCTGAATAAGGTAGCTCTGGAATTCGGAGAGGTTCGAAGTTTCCCTGAGATAGCATGTAATGTCATTGAACCGTAGTCTTGTGTGCAACCTCCGTTTATCCAGTGACTGTTACGGAAGCCCTGTAACAAAGAATCTGCGTAGTAATAGGGAGCAATACATTTCTGTTCGGTATCGCGAGTCTGAGGAGTCCACATATTCATTCCATGAGGAATCCCGACGGCAGGAATGGTCTGTCCATGTTCTTCAGATCCTTTACCAAACATTCCTGCGGTGGCAGTAGTAGCTGCTGCAGTTCCGACACGAGTGTCGACAAAATCTGTGTACAAATTCGTTCCAATGGCGTCGGCATTGCATCTACCTGATAAAATCAGGCATAGAATAATGATTTTTGTATATGTTAGAAAGAATCTCATTAATGCTAAGGTTAGGGACGGCTATCCGATCCTGTAGTAAGTCACAAAAATAATTAAAAAAATTGAGATTTTGGCTAACGTATTGAAATAAATGGTCTTCATCCAGGGTTCAATATTATAAGTTAAAATCCTTCTAAATATTTGCTATTTATTTTAACAATAGTCCTAACATTATAATGATAATTATGGGATATAATAAATTACCCGATTCGCAAAGAATCGGGTAATTTATT
The DNA here is from genome assembly GCA_964640365.1 of uncultured Sangeribacter sp. Classification (GTDB taxonomy): domain Bacteria; phylum Bacteroidota; class Bacteroidia; order Bacteroidales; family Muribaculaceae; genus Lepagella. Next base: position 6,328 of record CAZXHO010000063.1, read on the forward strand.
ACAAAATATCCATAATTCACATGTGAAACCGATGTAAGTATTCTATAGAAAAGAAGCACTAATCAGATTCCTGAAGTCAGTTATTTGGAGATGAATTCGAGGCAGCTGTTTCCAGCTCCGAATCCGGCAGATTCATCACCGGATAACTATTAATATCATGATCTAAGTCTCCATTTACATAATAGCACATGGATAACAATACTATCGATTTGCATGGTACTCCATTTAAAGTAGCGGGGCTGCTAAAAAAATCAGAACTAAGTAAGAATTTAATAACAGTATCGTCTTTATTTGGATTCGAAGATTCAAGCAACGTGCAGTCGACTATTTTAGCACTTTCATCCACAATTAATTGAAACTTAGACCAAGCAGTAGGCACTTTTGAAAAATAATATTTGCTATCCCTATTTCGACCTTTATATCCAAGTATAGATCTTAGTTTATTTAAAGGTGTAAGATCTATATTCAAAAAAGTAGTTATGTAAGGCGGTTCATAATCATAATTGCCGGTCACACTCTGTGTTTTTTGAGAATGATTTGACTGTTTATTATCATCCTCTGACCGGGCAAAAGCTGAATTCGCCAAGCCCATCATCAATATAAATATTATCAATTGTTTCATAACCTAATTGTTTTACAGATTAAATACTCAAATCGAGAAAAAAGATGACTTCAATTGTTTGGAGATGAATTCAAGTCAGCTGTTTCCAGCTCCGAATCCGGCAGATTCATCACCGGATAACTATCCAAGTCAAAAGAGATGCTTCCATGGTCATAATACCCAATCGAAACAATCACTATGGATTTGCATGGTTTCCCATTTAGTAATCCCGGGGAAATAAAAAAACTTGAATTTGGGAAAAAATCCAATACCAAATTATCTTTATTCAGCTTCGTGGATTTGACCAATTCACAATCTATTATGTTCCCTCCCTCATCGACTATTAATTGAAATTTTGATAATGGTAACCCGGCCACTGGACCTAGAATAATTTGCCTATATTGTAGTTTACTAGTCGTATATTCTTCGCCGATTATTAAGTTCCTAAGCTTTCCTAATTCGGTTTCTCCGCCACTAAATATTTCATAATATGGGGGTTCGTATTTGTAGTTATCATTGATAACTACTGTGGATGTCTTATTCCCATCTCCATAATTTAGGGCAAAAGCTGAATTCGCCAAGCCAAGCATCAATATAAATATTATCAATTGTTTCATAACCTAATCGATTGAAGGGTTAACAATATAAATTTACTTGAGAAAGAAAAGGGTGATTATGAAATTACGGGTAATAATGGCTATACTTAGTGGTAATAATTTTAAGTATAACCTGATTTTTTATTTGTTTTTACCAAAATTACTATAATCTGCGTAAAGGTAATCTTTTTTTTTTAATAAATACAAATTTTATAATCTTTTTATGATATTTAGATGTAAAAATCCTATATTCAGAGTCTTTATGCCTCAAACAACCTAATTAAATGGAAGATAGTCTTAGGGCTTTGAGGTATTTTTAAGGTTTTTATTGTAACATTTTAAGTGGGGTGGTACTGAAGATAAGCATTGAAGATAATGAGTTTAATTAGAAGTATGAGATTTGGAATATTGAATTAAGTTGAATGATGTGGATAGGCAAGGAAAGCGCGGTCGAAGACCACGCTTTCACAAGATATTTTTTTGTTGATTGTTTTGATCAGAACATGTTGTCCCAAGCAGGAAGGAGAATTGGTTTCTGGTTGAGGAGTTTCATGATATCAGCCGGAACGAATTGCTTGTTAACAACCAAACGATAAAGATATTCATTCAACCAGTTATCTCTCATAATTACATGGCCTTCGTTTGAACCGGGTCCCCAGCTGTTTTCTACCATCCATTTTACCGGTTGTCCATTGTCATCAAGATCAACGGCAACGAGAGTCATAGCATGGGTAGAACCACTGTCTTTTGTGCGGATACGGTCAGCCTTATCCATTCCGAAAGTCATTCCGAAGAGTGAGTCATAATCGTAGTTATTAAGATCTGCGGTGCCTGCTGCGCGGTCGAGAAACTTACCTGAATCCCAAGAAGAATACATCATTTGGTTATTCTTAAGACTTTCGATAGCCATTTTCTTTATCTCTTCGATAGGGAGGTTGATGTAAGTCCAGTTCTTGCCATCATAAGCGTGGCGGTCGAGGTCGATCTCATATACTTTATAATATTCACGAGTCGGATCGTTCATGAACATTACATAGTCGTTCTTAAGATCGTTTCCTGCGAATTCTTTGTAGAACTCCTGAGGAGTATAAGTTTTTTTACTTACAATATTACCCTTGTTGTCTTTTCTTGTCCAAGTGAATTCTGTGGGAGGTACACCGAGAGTAAGTGCAAGCATACGGTAAACACCCTGAAGCATTTTTTCTTTTTCAGCCTCAAGAGCCTGTGGCTTAGTACCGTCGGCAGCCATACGGCGGAGTTTAAGACCATCTTCGCGTAGGCGGCGAGAAAGCATTCTGCGCAATTTGGCAGTGTTGGAACTTGAATAAGTCTCACCCATGACACTCTTGGGAACAATGCCATATTTCATGAGATTGTCGGCAATACCGGTATATTGACCGCCATCCTGAATGGGATGAGCGAAAAGCCAATCTACAGTTTTGTCGTCTTCGGGTTTGTCAGCAGTGTCGATCATAGCTTGAAGGAAAAGATTTGCCTTCTCAAGCTGATCAAAGAAGAAATTATAGTTTTGTGAGAATTCAATCATCGGCAGATCGTTGTCTTCCATTATCTGGGAACGGAGAACGTTAAGACCGGTGAAAAGCCAGCAGCGGCCTGATGATTTCTGATTGGTGATGCCTTTACTCTTGACTCTGTAAGTAAAATTGTTGTCAAGATTGTTCTTTGCATCTGCATTAGTTGCAAGTGCATCAATGTCATTGCCACGGAGTGCATTTGAGATAGCCTTATCGTTGGCATCGTTCTTGTAAGACTGACGCAGGCGGTTCATCATGGCGTCATCTATGCCGTTGTTTGGAGGTGCGCAGAATCCTGTAACTGCTGCTGCACAAAAAAGTGTGGAAAATATAAGCTTTTTCATAAGATAAAAGGTTAGTGTTGCGAAATTAACACTTTTTCTTCACATTGCAAAATATAGAAGAAGGATAGAGTTGATTTGGTGAATGATTTATTACTTTTCATTCATAAATTATCACATTTTATTGCTAATATGATAAAACTCATAAGGTATCTTGCGATTCAAATTAAAGAGTAATCTTTGCTGCCTGAAAGATTAGGAAGTGGAAGTGAAAATAAACCTGCAATTTTTTCGCGCAGCCATATGATATTTTAAATTTTTATTATAATTTTGAAGAATAATAATTGATCTAAATATGAAAAATAATTTTTCCCGGCTATTGCTTTGTATGGCTTTTTCAGCCGGTTCGTTAGCTTTGTATGCAGGTAGTAATGTTCCTGCACCTGATAATGATGTGGTAAATAATTGTAAAACCAAAGTTATAGCCCACAGAGGGTATTGGAAAACCGACGGATCTGCGCAAAATTCCATCAGATCTATAGTTAAAGCTGACTCTATCAAAGCTTATGGCAGTGAATTTGACGTTTGGCTTACTAAGGACGATTCACTTGTTGTGAATCATGACAGGGTGTTTAAAGAGGTGAATTTCCCGGAATCTACTTCTGCTCAAATATC
>CAZXHO010000064.1:0-9962 GCA_964640365.1 uncultured Sangeribacter sp.
ATCGTTTGCTCTTGCTTGCACCGCCTTTTCTGTAAGGTCGCAGGAAGTGGCTGTCAAATCAAACCTTCTTTATGATGCCACTCTCAGTCCTAACCTGGGAGTCGAAGTAGGACTTGCACCCCGCTGGTCATTTGACCTTTCCGGCAATTTCAATCTTTGGACTGTAGGAAACGGCCACAAGTGGAGGCACTGGATGGTGCAGCCTGAGGCTCGCTATTGGTTTTGCCGAAGGTTTGCAGGACATTTCCTCGGACTACACGTGCTTGGCGGAGAATACAACATGGGTAATCTCAATCTCCCCTTCAAATTCCTCGGCTCTGACTTCAGGGAGCTGAAAGATAAGCGCTATGAAGGGTGGGGAGTGGGTGCCGGCGTGGCATACGGCTACGCATGGCCTGTCCATAAACATTGGAACATTGAGGCTGAAATAGGGCTCGGATGGATCTGGACCAAATTTGATTCCTATCCATGTGCCGACTGCGGAAAGCGTCTCGACCACGGCAAAACCCATAATTATGTAGGTCCCACAAAATTGGCTCTCAATCTCGTTTATCTGTTTTAAATTCCTGCCCATGCGTAACTTAATCACAGACTTATTTGTTGCTGCATCCCTCATGGCAGGGATACCCGCAGCTGCCCAGACTATGGGGCAATATAATATATCAGACTTGCAGATTCTCAAGTCGGATGAGGCTGTCACTGTCAATTTCAAGATAAATCCTAAAGAGTACCATCTTTCCCGCAATAACAAAATCAACATCATACCGGCTATTGTCGCCGCCGGCGACACCCTAAGAATGGAACCTGTCACGGTGGCGGGAAAAGGAGCTTGGTATTATGAAATCAGGAATACCAAGACTCCCCTGAATTCACTCTATGTCTCAGGAAAGGATCCGGAGGTGAACTATTCTTCCACTGTGGCTCTCCAACCTTGGATGGAACTCAGCCAATTCACAATCTTTGCCGATACGGTAAACTGCTGCGGAAAAGAGAATACTTCACAATTGGTTCCCTTGGCTAACATCGATTGGAGACAGAGAAAATATGAGCCTGTTTTCGAATTCGTTACCCCACTTGATACAATTGAAAAACGTTTCGAACTCTCCGGACGTGCCAACGTGCGCTTCATAGTGAATAAAACAGCTATTGACTGGAGTTATGCCAACAATAAAATAGAGCTTGACTCAATCTTGCGTACAGTGGAATTTGTGAGAAATAATAAGGACGCAGCCGTAGATTCAATTATCCTGAAAGGTTTTGCATCGCCCGAAGGACCGTATAAGAACAACGTGCGGTTGGCAAACGGTCGTACCGAGGTGGTAAAAGAATATGTAAGATCGCATTCCAATTTCCCGTCGTCTGTCTATCACACTGCTTCTGTGCCTGAAGACTGGGGAGGATTGCGCAATTGGATAGCTGAAAACAGTATATCGAACAAGGAGGAGATGCTTGCCTTCATAGACAGCGACAACGGACCTATTGAAACGAAAAATGACCGTTTTGCCAAGAAATTCCCGGGTGAATACCCTTGGCTGCTTGCCAATGTCTATCCTCCGTTGCGCCACACCGATTATCGGATCACATATACAGTGCGTCGCTATTACGATGTGGATGAAATCAGAGAAGTTTTTGCCAGCTATCCCGGCAATCTCAGTCTTAACGAACTGTTCCTTCTTGCGAACAGCTATCAGGCAGGTTCTCCGGAATTTGACAATGTACTGAATACAGCGGTGGTACTCTTCCCTGAAAATCCGGTTGCAAACCTTAATGCCGCGAACAGTGCCATGGCAATCCGTGATTACGATCGTGCTGCTCGTTTCCTCTCCAAGGCAGGAGATTCACCGGAAGCAGTCTATGCACGGGGAGTACTTGCCGGAATGCAGGGTGACTATGCCACCGCCCGATCACTTTTCAATGCTGCACTTGCCGAAGGTGTCAAAGCTGCCGAGGCAGCTCTGCAAAGCATCGAAGAAATTGAAAACATCTCAGACAATGGAATCACCATTCTCTGACCAAAGAATATTCATATTGTAATAATATCTTGGGAATTAATTAAATAACAATACTAACTACAATCATTTATGAGACATTACAACAAATGGCTTTTAGGAGTCATGGCTGGTGCTATGCTCGTATCTTGCAGCAATGACGTGATTGTTCCTGGAAAGGAAGATCCAAACCAAGTGCATGAACAAGAAGGAGTTTACATGGCTCTCAAGATTCAACTTCCCGGTATTGAGGGAACACGAAGCTATACCGATGGTGATGACCACAGCAACTCCGGTATCGAAGTGGGTAAAGATTATGAAAACTACGTTGGTAGAGTAATGCTAGTTCTCGCCGACCAGAGCAATGGTTTCATTGCTGCTTCCGAAGTACCAAACAAAGACCTCGTACCATTGAAAGCTGGCGATAATGTGGCTTATCAGGTGAATTCAAAGTTTACTAAAACTCAGCTCAATGATTATTATGATGCACGCGAGGCGCAGGGACTGGAAGGAGTAAAACCTGTGATTAACGTATTTTTGTTCGTTAATCCTGCCCCAAGCATGGTAGACGCGTTGTCGGAGGAAACTTTGGGAAGCGATGCTTGGGTGAATTATACATACTCTTTTACCGGTGTTAACGATTATACTCTTTGGAATAAAGACGGTAACGGTGGTAAAGGTAGTTTCACTATGACTAACCTCTACATGGCTGAACGTGAACTTCCAGAAAGTTTAGACAAGTGGAGTGCATTTTCAACTGTAAATCATCCGTTTGACCTATCCGGTATCAATAATGGTGGTACTTCAGATGAAATCGATAATTTCAATAATGATCGTGGTGTAATAAAAGTTCAGCGTATGGCGGCCCGTTTTGACTTCAAGGATGGTTCACCTGAGGGCACGGCGGCAAATACATACGAAGTTTTATTTGCTCCGGGAGCAGAAGGTGAAGACCATGGTCCATCGATAGTTAACGTAGAGCTAAACAGAATGATACTCGTAAATATGAGTAATCAGATGTATTGGCTGAAGCGTACTTCTAACGATGGTTTACCTAGGCCTACATCCTTTGATGGTGATAACGATTTTAAAATTTTGGGTCCTGAGAAACCATGGTACACACTTTTAGACGGAACGCTTGATAAAACCTTAAAGGGTAACTATGTGATAGATGTCTATGCTAATGACTACGTTAAAGGCGTGGAGAGTGATTTCAGTGCATATTTCTATAGTGCATTTTTTGCCGATAGTCCTGCTGACCCTAATGACCCTGAAAGTGTGCCAACTACAGAGGGCGGTTTTGGTACTAATGGACGTTGGGCTCAATCTACTTATCTGATAAGTGATATACTTAAGAATGAAAATGATCAATATCAGAAGAACCCTGGCGACTATCACATCTGGCGCTATGCTTCTGAGAATACTATTCCGGCTGAGCCTACAAGACAGGTTAATGGTATTTCTACAGGTATTATTTTCAAAGGTAAACTTCAGGCAACTGAAGCTGCAAAAGATTATGGTACAGGAGAGCTTTACAAACTCTTGAACGAAACTGAACTTGGAAATACAGATACAGATCCTATCATCTATGAATTCAACAATACGCTTTACGTATCTTGGGAAGAAATTCGTGCTGAGGCTCTAAGACAATCTTACGATCCGAATAAAGAAACAGATAAATTCGACCGTACTACAAGCTTGTATAAGGCAGTATTTGGTAGTGGAGGAACAGGAACCCACACAAATACTATCGATGGCAATGAGATGACTATTGTCGATGACCTTGCACAAGACCAGAAAAGTGCTAACTATTGTTGGGAACAATGGGACGCAGCCGGAAAACCTGGTTCCACTAATCAACTTAATAAGGCATTTAAGACAGCTGCGGTGGAGAATGGTGGCATTACACTTTACCAGAGTAGTAACGATGAAAACGATGGTTGGGGTTACTATTGCTACTATTATTACTGGAACCGTCATAATGACAATGGCAACAACGGTATAATGGGCCCAATGGAATTTGCAGTAGTTCGTAATAATGTTTATAAGATCGCTGTGACTCAGATCGGTAAGCTTGGTCATCCACGTTTGCCCGAAAATGATCCTGATAAGCCGACTCCCGATACACCAGATGAGTCTGAAGACCTTTATATTACTGTAACTGCCGAGGTTCTCCCCTGGGTTGTACGCATCAATAACGCTGTATTCTAAAAAAGCGCCCAAAAGGCTGCACAGATATCCTCCCGCTCAGGAGGTTGCGACCTCCTGGCGGCATTGGATCTGCTAAGATAAGGTTCGGGAGACCGGTGACGGCTCCCGAATCACTAACCAAAAACGATTTATTGAAAAATGACAACCCGCATCATTTCCGGATTTCTGAAAGGGGCTTGCCTGACTGCTCTCTTTGCCCTTGGCTCCCTGACACTACCTTCGTGCGATAGACTTCACGAAGACCTCGAACCTTGTCCTCAAGGTTTAAAAATCAGGTTTATATATGATTATAATATGGAATTTGCGAATGCCTTCCCTTCGCAAGTTGACTGTCTCTCTGTCTATTTCTACAATGAGGCAGGTAAATGTGTGACAAGTCGTACTGACGCAACAGAATCACAACTTTCTGATGAAAACTGGCGTATGACCGTCGATCTTGAACCCGGTAAGTATACGGTGCTTGCTTACGGGGGAATGGAGTGTGATAAATCTTCATTTAGTTTTGCTGCTGACCCGGAGTCTGTGTCGTTGCAGAATGTAGTAGTGGATCTTAAACACTCATGCCTTACTTCTCCTGTGGGAACCAGTCTACATCCTCTTTTCTATGGAAGATTGGTGGCAGAAGTGGCGGAGGATTCTAACGGTTATCAGGATGTGACTGTGAGTATGATGAAAGATACTAACAATCTGAGAGTCCTACTGCAACAACAAGATGGAGGTTCGGTAGACAATGCCGATTATGATTTTCGAGTGATAGATAATAATACATCGTTTAAATGGGATAATGATCTTCTCCCTTCCCCCAAAGTTGAATATTTTCCGTGGGCTCGTGGCAATGCTGCGGCTGGTGTATTGCCGGATGATTCTGATGCAAGCGTGGCATGGGCAGAGATGAGTTTCCCACGTCTGGTCACAGGAGCATCCCCAAGACTTGTCATCAAGAATATAAAGACAGGAGACACAACAGTAGATATACCACTCAACAACTATCTGTTGTTGCTAAAGAGCGAACTGTATAAACAAATGACGTCGCAAGAATATCTTGACAGGGAGAGCCGATGGAGCCTTATTTTCTTCCTTTCTCCTGACGGGTTATGGGCTCAGACAACTATTGTGATCAATGACTGGGTAGTTAGAATTAACGATTATTGATTATGAAGAGATTCGTGCAAAATATAATCCGGCTATTGTGTTTGTCTCTCATATTTGCAGTGGGAGCTTGCACCTCTTCCGAGACATTTTCAGAGGAAGATTTACATCCCGGACTAAGAAAAGGTGATGTAAATCTCTCCATTCAGGTGAGTGCTGGAAGTGTAGCAAATCCGGCTACAAGGGCAGAAGGAGACGAAGATCAAAAATATATTTTTGAACTGGCAAAGATAAATTATGAAAAGATAAATACCTTGCGTGTCATAATAGTACGTCCAGATCAAACGGTTGAATTCAATCGTAAAGAGAATTTGAATGGAAATGCTATGACTGTTTTCCCTGAAATGAAATTCGATGTGTCTACTTCTCAAGGTACACCTCAAGTTTTGGACGGAAATATAATTTCATGGACAGAAACAAAGCGTATTTATCTAATTGCTAATGAGGAATCGATCCCAAATCAAGATATAGTAAAAGCTCTACAAAATTTGCAAGAGCCGAAGATAACTCCTGCTACGCAATATAAACCAGAAACAGTTACTCCCGGGTCGACAATTAATCCAGAAATATTTGATAATTGGATAATCTTTAACGAATGGTCATCCGATGTAGGTAGTGATGAAAAATTTGCTGAGCCTATGATAAATAATATCGGAAAAATAGGCAACAACGAAGGTAAGTATGTACCTATGACAGAATTCTACGACATTGATGTTAAAAGAACCAAGAAAGATGTCGAAGGTAACACAACAACAGTTCAGAATGAAAAGCTATTTGTGACCCGTAATCTTGTAAAGTTCCAGTTTGAGGTAAAAAGTGCAGAAGAAAATGGAGAAACGAATGAAGCTTTTAAGATTAACCGTATAAGGTTTGAAAATCTCATGCAGAAGGAATATCTATTCCCTAATAATGCTATCTATCGGCCTGCTAAAGCTGCTAATGATATTAAAAATAGGGAGATAATTTCTTTCAATGCACCATTTAATGGAAATCAAACTCGCCCTTACGACTTCTTTCCTGAAAATTTCGGATTTATGGGTAAGAAATTTAGTTGGAAAGAAGGCTTAGAGGAGAATGTCACAGGTACATTTAATGATTGTCTGAATACCTATAACCCAGCGTTATACTTCTCTGAGACAAAAAACTATGAAAGTGATGATAGTCATAACCCACTTTTCAAAGTGGGGATAGATATTGAATTCTTTAATCCCGATGGATCAAGTCAAAAAGCATGGTATGAGCCTCAATTGCTTAACAATCTTCCCTATGCTCTTCCTCGAAATACTATAGTAAAGGTATGTTTCATAATTAGTAACCGACAACTGATTACCTGTAACGTTACACTTGAACCATATGTTGAAGTGTGGCTGTACCCAAATTTCGGTGATCCTCAACCTTATCCGGGTGAGGAATAATTAATTTGCTTATTATTATCCCTTCCAATATCTAAAATAGAAGATCTACATAAAATGAAACGATATATAAATCTCCTTTCTGTCATTTCTTTATGGCTGATTATAGGATTGTCTTCTTGCCGTGATGATGTTTTGTATGACCCGATTACCGGGGATGGTGAAAGTACTCTGTCTTTTGACATGAGGTTTGAATCGATAGTGCCTGCGCTTGATGATACTCGTACGGGAGGAACTTCTATTAAAAAGATACATAATGTCACTGTCATTGTATATGATCAATCGGGTAAATTGTATAATATATATAGAAGTGCGAATAAAGAGTTAGTGGATTTTACAGTGGTAGAAAACTCAAATACAAATCTTTCTCCAGGTCGTCCGGAGGGGACTAAAACAACCGAACAAGGCACTGATGTAGCAACATTTAAACTTAATAATATTCCATTTGGAAAATATTATTTTTATGTTGTTGCAAATTATGATATAGCAGATAAAGATGTTCAAACTCCAGAAGATCTGAAAGATATCTTGGTAGAATGGAAAGAAAATATTGTTGTTGATAATGTGATTACTGAAAATAACGTGGCAAAAAATAATGCCATGTTTGGATATTTCCGTTCAAGTGATTCTGAAAATTCTCTTGGTTTTGAGGCTCCGCAAGTAACTGTGTCCAAAGCTAATTTGAACCTTTTTGCTTGGGTTCGTCGTCTTGCGTCTAAAGTAACAATCGCATTTGATCCCTCCGGTCTTAATGAGTTAGTTTATGTTTACATTAAATCGGTTACAATCCATGATATCCCGAAAAAATGTTACTTAGGGAAAAATAATGAACCTGACAGTTACGATGATCTGATAAGGAATGGAGAGACCATTTTTTATGGTGATGGAGCAACTTCTGATGAACCTACAAAATGGCTTAGATTGCATAAATATAGTGGTATTCAGGGGGCTAAGGGTCATACTGATAATCAAGATGCTTTATTCTTTTTTGAAAATATGCAGGGCGATTATGAGGGTAAGAGAGATTATTATAAACCTCAGATTAAAGGTGAAACCGGTACTTCCATAAATGATCCTGAATATAATGAGGATGGCCAAACTATAAAAAACGATTTTAAAGATCGTATTAAGTATGGAACTTATATTGAAGTAGAAGCATATTATAGTAGCCGAAATCCTGAGCAATTTACCTCAGGTCCTATTAAATATAGGTTTATGCTCGGTCAAAATATTACTTATAATTATAATGCTGAAAGGAATCATCACTATAAGCTGACCCTTCAATTTAAGGGTTGGGCAAATGAACCGGACTGGCATATTGTTTATGAAGAACCCACACCAACAATTTTTCTTCCTGAACAATATTATATTTCTTATCTTTATAACCAGTCAATGGAAATGCCATTAAGAATAGTTGGTCCGGATGGTGAGGATATAAAGAATTATTATGTTTCTTCAGAGATAATTGAAAATAACTGGATTCCTTATGATCCCGATACTCAAGAGGCTCCAAAGTCACAGATTGGTGCTTTAACCGATGTAAACGGTTTTGCATGGTATGAGCAAGCTTATAATGACTATTATAAAAATTCGGATGGTACCCCTGTGAATTATTTCGGGTTTCTGACAATGAGATTAAATCAAGAAACAATAGTTGGAAACTATATGTCTTATGGAGCTGCTGCAAATGATTTTATTAAGAGATATTATTTAGGAGAGGAGGCCTCATATACATATCCAAATCCTGATAATCCTTCTGAACTATTACCTGATAGGATTCAGGTTTCTCCACGTTGGTGGGCAAAATACAGCCTAGAGTCTGAGGGTACTCATTTAGTGGCGAATAATCAGGGTGACGGAGAATATAAAGTTGAATATGGGGAAAATAATTCTACGAATTTAACAGTACCTTTTTTCACTCGAGCCAAGGAGTTAGTTCCAATGTCTGACTTTACGGGTAATAATGTTTTTGATGCTTATCAGAGAAAAGCTGTAGTCAGATTCAGATTGCACGATAAACGGCTAACTTCGTATAATAATTTTGAACTAAAAGAGGAAGGAGAAGATGTACCTTGTGTGCCTTTTAAAATACGTGATTCCCAAGGCAATGAAGAAGAAGTCTCTTATAGAGATATACCAATTTATCAGGTTCGTCGTGTAGTGAATCCAAAAGCAATATGGCGTGCTGCGTATAATGATGCTCCTTTCCATGTAAAATTAATGCACCTTGATGATGCAGATGCAACTACTTTCACACCTTTCGATTCCGAGGGTAAATGGAGAGTTTCGGTATTAGCTGAATCAGAAGATTTCATAAGAATTAATGGAGAAAAGTTGAATAAAGGCGAATTTATTGAAGGAAAACCTGATAATAAGATAGAATTCGATTATAAACCAAAAGGAACGATAGATTCTAATAAAACTCGAAGTGGCATTATCAAAATTGAGTATCACGATTATTCATGCATACATTTAATATTCGTCAGACAAGGATATGATGCGGCGGTTACCTTGGGCGATTCAGATTGGAGCTGTTACAATGCAATTGCTGCCCAAGGTAATGGTACTAGTACTATACCGCAAGACTTAACAACTACTCGGGTAGAGGTAACTAAAAGTCCTCTTTCGATAGGATCATTTTTCAAACGTTGTCAATATAATTATGCTATATTGGAAGAGAACAACGCTACCTATGGATGGTTGACACGTACCGGACAATTTAAAACAGCATATATTAATAATAATAAAAAAATCCAAACCAGAAATGCCAGTTGGGGAGATTTTGGTGGCTATGCTTGGAAAAATTCAGGGGGTGCCGATAGATCAGATAAAGAATGGGCAACTGATTGGGAAGCTATAAATCTTACTGACAATCTTAAGAAAGAGTTACAAATGCCTACGATGGATGATTATCGATCACTTCGTAACTCATGTGAGTTTGGTTATGGAGTAGTATATGCCGATGAAGCATCTGAAACAGCAGGAAATATATCTGATGCCTACGGATTTATAGATTATAATAATGATGGGAAAGACGATTCGGGTCAGGGTAGAGGTATGAGAGCATGTCTCGTATATGATTTAAATACCGGAAATCATGTTATTTTCCCGTTAGGTTCAGTCGGACAAGGTAGAAGGGCTGTAAACACAACTTTTGGTAATGTGTTTACTTCAGAACAGGTAGGTAATGGATCATTAACTT
>CAZXHO010000065.1:0-9638 GCA_964640365.1 uncultured Sangeribacter sp.
GATGTTATCGGTATTATGATGCAATTATGAAACAAATGAGAAGGAAAGACCATCAGAGAGATCCTCAATGGGCTCTTGAAGTATTTGATAAAGCTCCATTTATAACATTGAGTATGACTCGTCCGGATGGAACGCCTTACGCCGTTCCTCTAAATATAGTTCGAAAAAATGACTCAGTGTTTTATTTTCACTGCGCTTTCGAAGGTGAAAAGATTGAATGCTTGAAACATCAACCTATAGTGAGTCTGTCAGCAGTCAGTAGATGTACACCAAAATATGAGGAAGAGAAAAATAATTTTACTGAATATTTCAATTCAGCTATTGCCTTAGGAAAGGCAGAGCCGGTAGAAGAAAAAGTGGAAAAGATTGAAGCGCTAAGACTCTTATGTGAACGGTTTCTTCCGAAATATATGGATAACTTCAATCAGGCAATATCAAGGAGTCTCGATAAGACTAACGTCATCCGAATCACTCTTATCGAACCTCCCGTAGGAAAAAGTAAACCATAAATTAGAATAATGAAAGATATGAATACTATTATACTTACGAAAAGAGCTTACGAACCATCTTCACCGGATGATGGATTTAGAATTTACGTTGATCGCCTATGGCCCCGTGGACTTTCTCACGAAACGTTCCACTATGACATTTGGGACAAAGAAATAGCTCCATCAACTGAATTACGTCAATGGTTTCACGAAAATCCATCAGCAGAATGGACAGAATTTGAAATACGCTATAAAAAGGAGCTTGAAGCTAATCCTGCATTTGATGCACTTAAAAAGTTGATAGCGGAAAAAACAAAAGTCACTCTTCTATACTCTTCTCATGACACGGAACATAACAATGCTTTGGCACTAAAAAACTGCTTGACTCCGGCAGCCGACTAAAGCCAATATACACATTCAATTTCGAATGTCTTATTCAACTTTTGTACTAACAATTTTTCTTTTCCATGTGAGCCAAAGCCCAACTGATTAATGGATTCATGGCATCAAGCAGAGTGTAACCGTAAGATGTGAGTTTATATTGAGTTCGCGGTGGAATTTCCGGAATGACAGTTCTAACAACCAATTCTTCATCAACCAGCATTTTTAATGCTTGCGATAACATTTTTGGAGATACATCAGGAATGGCTCGCTTCAACTCTCCAAAATATTTTGGCTGCCCATCATTCAAAGAATATATAACCAACATCGGCCATTTCGCTGCAATAATAGTGAGGACGCTGCGGATTGGGCATCCTGCAACGTCCTCAGGTTTCATATTATTTTCCTTCATGCCAATTCAGCGTCAGCTTCTGTCCATTGAGTTAGACTTCCGGCTTTTACTTGAATACATATTTCTATCATATCTGTGTCAGCATGTAATTTACGTCTTGCCTCTGGGGCTACACGCAGCCAATCACCGGCCTGAAGCTCTACCTTATCTCCGTCAATTTCCATAAATCCATTACCTTTAGCGATATAATAGATTTCTTCGTTCTCTTTATGCTTATGATAGAAGGGAATCACGGTACCTGCAGGAAGATTATTAACTGAAATCTCAGCTCCTGTAAGTTTGAGTATGTCATGAAGTTCTACGCGTTGTTCGCCTTCTGTCACATGGGTTTTAGTGCAATTGCTCATAGTCTTTGTTATTCAGAGTTTAGATATTTCAAATTTACTATATTATCTTCTACCTGTCAAGTAGTTACCTTTAAGTTACTACATATCTTAAAAGAATAATGTTTCTATATCATTTAGTTATAAATCCCTCTTTAACTCTAATTAACAATAGAATATATCACAACTATTTAAAGACCGCTATATTCAGATAAATTTTATAACAGAAAGCAGTCTGTCATCCCATCGAAGATAACCTCGGTAAAAATTAGTATGTAATTCTATTCTTGCTGCGTATTCTTATTTTTCTTATACATTTTACACGCCGGCGCACCAAGGCATACTAATTCATATTCAGGATGGCGCTCAAACCACGTTACTGCATAAGTACATGTAGCTGCTAATTTATTTCCCTCGGATAATATCTTATCTATTGCAAGTTTTACCAATTTTCCGGCGACACCTTGCCCTCTCAAAGAAGGATCCACAAAAGTATGATCAATAATTGAAACTCCTTCTTCTGTAGGAAAAGTAATTTCAGCTAAAAGTTTGCCTGAAGAATCAGTAGAGTAAATTCTGTCTTTTTCTGTTATAAAATCCATAGCATCAAAATTTAAAGTTTTATCGGTATAACACAAAATATAAACAATTGGTTTATACCATAGTCTCCAAGCCTTTTACCTTAATTATTTTACCCTATTGGCACCTACATCTTATGTTTTCTTTCTGTACCGATACCCTGACATGATCTTCTAACCAACTCGAGAGGAGGAATGATTACGGTTTAATTTTCTGAAAGTTTTCAATCTGTTATAGAAATGCCAAATAGCAAAAATAGAGAATAAAACTCCCGCTTTGGCATGAAACTTATCAATATAGGAGAATATGTCAAAAGGACGCAATAACAGAATAATTTGTAACAATATATCCGGGAATTGAGACTTTGTTAACACAATTTTCAATCAGCTACATCGAATACATACAATCATTTCCATCAGGCTTTAACTAATAGATCGATATCTTTTAGAAAAATTATAAATTTATTTTCAAAAGATATAGTACTTTTTAGAGGTTTGTGCGTATTCATAAAAATAAATCTTTTTTAAATATTCATATTTTTGTAATTTTGTCATAGAAGCAGAAAACTAAGAAAACATTTTTAAATGAAAGAATGTATTATAGATTCAGATCATAAGGAATTGATATCCGGGCTGAAGAAGGGTTCTCAAAACTGCTTCAAGCTTATCTATGATATGTATGCAAACAGGCTTTACAGTTTTGTATACAATCTGACAAAGTCAAAGGAGGATTCACTTGATATATTGCAGGAAGTGTTTGAACGACTCTGGGACAATAGAAAGAAAATTTCCGATGAGAAGTCGCTAGAATCTTTTCTTTTTGTAATAGGTAAAAATCTGTTCATATCTGCATATCGCAAACGTCTATCATCTCAGAAATATGAAGATTATACAGAATATATTGATAGACAGGAAGAATATAAAACAGCCTCTTCTGCGATAGAATATGATGAATTCAAGAAAATATTGAATATCGCCTTAAACTCCCTACCATTTCGTCAGCGTCAAATAGTGTGGCTTTCAAAATATAAAGGTTTGAAAAATTCCAAAATTGCTGAAACTTTAAATCTTAGTGAGCAAACTGTAAAAAACCAGCTTTCACTGGGTCTTAAAACACTGCGTGATGTATTGGGAGAGACATACTTTTTATTCTTCATTATATCTCATCTTTTAATTCAATAAGCCATGGAAAAGAAATACTCTAACTTTGATAAACTCGAGAGAGAACGTAGAAGAGCGGCAGAGATGAACGATGAGGAACTTGCACAGCTACTTCAGCAGGAATGGGAGAATAATGATTTTCCTGAACTTATATTGCCTGCAGATGATAAAGAGCAATTATATGCTGACATTTCGTCTAAGATTTTTGACAATGAGGAAAACAACTACCTTCATTCAGTTCATGAGAGAAAATCTCTCTTATGGAAGATGGTAAAATATGCAGCTATACTCTTAATGCCATTACTCGCCGTAGCCTCATTTTATCTTTACGAGAAATCAAATCACGGAACGGAACAAATGATTGTTGTGCAAACAGATCGGGGAGAGAGAATCACTGTAACCTTACCAGATGGCAGCGAAGTATACCTAAACAGCGCATCTGTCTTGTCCTATTCTTCTGAATCCTTTTCCGAAGGGAAACGCGAGGTAAAGTTTGAAGGAGAAGCTTTCTTTACTGTCACGAGTGATCCCACCCATCCATTTCTCGTTAAGACCGGGGAAGTTAATGTAAACGTAATTGGTACTGAATTTAATGTCTTCTCACGTAAAAACGTGGAGGATATATCAGTATTTTTGAGAAAAGGTACAGTAGAAATCCATTGCGAAGGAGTGGCGGATGTTATAAAACTCAAGCCGAGTCAAAAGGCAATATTCGATAAACAAAACAAAGAAATAGAGATTATAAACACAGATAACTATGACAACGATATTTCGTGGTTGAATAATGAATTAGTTTTTAACAATGAGCCACTGGAAGAAGTTATCAATAAGATTGAAATTTCCTATGGGGTTGATTTCGATACACAAAACTATTCCCATTTTTCTAAGGATAGATTCACAGGAACTGTTCCAATGGATGATTTATCTAAAGTAATAGATATAATTGAAGACGTATATGAAATCAAATTAACAGTCAAGAACAAAAAATAAAAAACTGTAGTTGATTCAGGCGATCCTTATGGGGAAGTCAATATCTAATAGAATTATTAGAAAGATTCATGCCATCGTTGTCATTATATTGGCAACGATGCAGTTGTCTGCGCAAGATCTCCCTGTATCAATTAGAATTAGCAATGTCCCGGTCTCGGATTTATTAAAGGCAATAGAATCGCAGTCTCCTTACCGATTCTCATATCGTAATACCATAATTAAGAATAAGCCCAAGGTGTCTGCTAATTTCAATAATGTACCTGTGAAGAACATACTTGAAAAAACCCTTCCTCCTCTACAACTGGAATGGAAGATGACATCTGAAAAAAATATATCCATTAAAAAAATAAAAGAGGCTCCAAAGCCCAATGAAATAATTTTTGGTGCAGATGTCAAAGATGATTTTCTTGAACTGCCTCTTCCTGATGCCAAAGTTGAAATCTTGAGTGCAGACAGTACTAAGATAAAAGATTTGGAAATAGTTAAATATCTGAGAGGCAAGACTAATAACATTACATCAACCCAAGTGTTTACCACTTTACTATCCGGAAAGAAGTACATTTTACACGGCTCGCTCGATGGCTATAATGAGGCATGGGTCAATATCGATATTCCTTTGGAGACAAAAGAGATGGTATCGAAAGAACTCAGGCTCAGAAAGGCGGTAAGCAAAGAGCTGGATGAAGTAACTGTCACAGCCACAAAGGTAAAAATGTATTGGAAGGGTGATACTATTGTCTACGATGCTTCTGCATTCAACCTCCCTGAAGGGTCAATGCTGGATGATTTGATTCGACAGATGCCGGGAGTAACTCTGAATGATGCAGGAGAGATCTTTGTAAACGGACGTAAGGTGGATGAACTACTACTTGGTTCAAAATCTTTTTTTCGCGGCAGACAGCAAGTACTACTTAAAAATCTTCCTTATTATACAGTTAAAAATATTAAAGTATATGAGCAAAGCAGCGAACTAAGTAAATTACTTGGATATGAAGCCACAGCAAAACTGTATGTAATGGATGTAAATCTTTTGGAAAAATACAACCAAGGAATAACAGCAAATCTGGAAACTGGTGCAGGAACTAAAAACCGTTATCTTGGAAGAGCATTCATATTGGGATATAACGACATATTCCGTTTTTCTGTGGCGGCTAACGCAAACAATGTGAACGAAAACTATCACATAAAAGAAAACATACACGGAATTCCACAGAAGACAGATCAGTCAGAATTGACAACGAACAGCTTAGCATTGGATTTGAAATTCGATAATAAAAGGATAAAAGATGACTTCAACGTTGATTTTACCTATTCTACTGACCGAACAGAAATGACGCAACGTCGCGAGACGTTTCTGAATGGTATAATGCCGCTAACCGACCTCTCGGCAAACACACGAGAAAAAAACCACAACCTTAAGATGAATAATCATTTTAAAATTATAAAGCCATGGTTACTTTTTGACTTTGACTTTGACCATCGCTCTTTTCACTCAGAATCAGACGGAGTAACCGAGCAACGCGATAGCATTCTTATAACAAGGATTACAGACATTGGACATGGGAAGGGAAAAGCATGGAATCTCAACGGATATATCTCAGGTTCAACAAATTTTAACTTGGCGAAGCGTACCGTTCTTAACTATTCATTAAAAGTGGAACATGAGGATGAGAAAAGTTATTCGATGCGTCAATATAATTATATTGTTCCCACCTCACTTCCCCTTAATAATTTTAATGACTATAAATATCGCAATACAAAAGGAAGTATATTTTTAAATAGTATCCTCATGACAAAAGGCGATTTATGGCTCTCAGTAGCTGAGGAAGTAAAACTGGAGCGATCTAAAAAGCGTGACTTTCTATACCACCCAGACTCTATTTCTCTTCCTTCGCAAAAAGATGCACTTCAGGCAATCACCGACATTTCAAACTCATATGAAAGCAGGTTGTATTCAAGCACGTTTTTCAGCAGCTTGCAGTTGAGGAAATTCGGACTTCTTCCAACAGATGAAGCAAGCCCGATTCCCCGGCATTATCCAATATGGAACATAAACTTTATAGCAGAACCCAAAATTCAATCTCTCCACTATAAACGTGGAGCAATTGATACACTCGTGAACTCTACTGTGTTGACTTTTAGACCTGAATTTGAACTGAATATCTTTCCTACCGGAACCTACGTACGCCAGTTTACACTATTTGCCAGTTATCATACTGACTCACCCTCTCTTTACGATCTTATTGATTATCGCGATACCAGAACACCGCAGATTGTGAAGCTCGGTAATTCAAACTTGAAAGGTAGCCAAACTACTTATACATCTGTCAATTTCTACAGTCGAGGCTCTTATCCCACTCTCCTACATATTGGCGCAAAGTTCATATATTACCATCGCGCTATAGCTCAATCAGTGAAATATGACCCGATATCCGGTATTACAACTTATTGTCCAGTAAATGTTAAAGGTAACTTCCTTGGCAATATTTCTTTTGATATTAATCGCAGTTTTGGAAGAGCTCACCAATGGACTATCAGTGACAATACCGAAACTTCTTTCGAGAATAGTGTCGACCACTCTTTACTACAGGGAGAGACGGTAAGTCATATAAACAAGGTAAAAACATTGAAACTCCACGATGGAATGTTTCTTCAATTTAACAAAGGAAGTCTCAATGTCAGAGCCTCAGGCGATGTATTATGGCATCATAGCATTAGCAAGGTGCGAGACTTTAAGACACTTAATGCAATTGACTTCAAGTATGGCTTGTCGGTACAATACATCATACCCATACTGAATATTGCATTTTCAGCGGATGGTAATGTTTTTACACGAAGGGGCTACGGTATGCAGTCACTTAATATAAATCGCCTTATAATCAACGCATCGGTATCAAAATCTTTTATGAAAGGAAAGCTTGTGGCAAAATTAGCATGCTTCGATTTACTGCATCAATTGTCGCCGTCTAATTATGAGATTAATGCCCAAGCTAGGATAGAAACTTCATATCATCCTTTGCCTCAATACATTATGCTCCGTCTTCTATATCAATTCAATTTCAATCCTATTGTTAAGTAAGTGCATTAAAAAATAAAAATTATGGTACTTTAAATGTGATTATGCGTATTCATTAAAACAAACAATCACATTATGAAATTTAAACTTTTTATTTTTACTCTACTTAGTGTTTTCTTTTCAATTTCAGCTCAGCAAAAGATCACTGTAATGGGATATGTATATGACCGTGTTACAACTAAACATTTACCAAATGTAAAAATAACTATCCTAAACTCAGACAGCACAATCACAATAGAGACAGAAGCTCTACAGGATATGATGGAGTTAGTAGGAGAACAGCATAAATTAATTCAGGTTGGATATTATAAATTTGATATTCCTGCCGCTCCAAATTCCTATATCATGCGTCTCTCAAAAGATGGTTACGATACTTTGGAACAGAATCTTGACCTCTCCAAAATGACGTCCCGTCAATATGAAATGAACCTTCCACCAATCTACATGACTCCGGAAATAACCGGTCCTACTGTGGATCTTGATGAAGTAGTGGTGAAAACCTCCAAAATAAAGTTCTACCATAAGGGCGACACGATAGTCTACAATGCCGATGCCTTTATGCTACCACAAGGATCAACTCTCGATGCTCTCATAGCCCAGCTTCCCGGAGTAGAAATTAAGGAGGGTGGAAAAATTTATGTCAACGGGAAATATATAGAGTCTCTATTACTCAACGGAAAGGACTTCTTCAAAGGTAACCAAGATGTACTTAGACAAAATCTTGGAGCCTATACCGTCAAAGACATAGCAGTCTATGATAAATATGGACAGCTAAGTAAACTTATGGATACTCAGCTTGACAACGATAAGGAATACGTAATGGACGTGCGACTCAAGAAAGATTATATGGGAGGTTACATAAGTAATTTGGAAGCCTCTTATGGTACCGATAACCGGTACTCCGGGCGTATCTTCGCCATGCACTTCAACAACAACGGCCGTTATACCCTGTATGGCAACCTGAACAATGTTAATAATACTAACCGTCCTAATGATGGTCAAGGATATCAAGGAACAGGAGGAGACGCTTCATCTGGAATATCAAATCTTGCAAATGGTGGATTCGACTATTATATTGAAGATCCACTTAAAGTATGGCGCATCAACGGCAATATTGATACAAAATATGTTGACATGACCTTAAACAAGAATACATATACCGAATCGTTTTTGCAACGCAACAGCTATCAGACTTCATTGGAGAATTCCCGAGATAAAACTTTGACTCTTTCTACAAAGCATACTTTACAGATGGATAAAGAACATTATTATTTAAACCTACGCCCTGAATTCCGATACAATCGTACTCGCTCAGCAACCAACTTATCTTCCGTAGAGTTCGACACAGATATTCAAGAGCGTTATGATATCAATCAGAAAGTGATAGAAGCATTATACACAGGGACACCGCTGGAACTACGTGAAGCGATTATCAACCGCAACCGCTTTAATCGCACTCACAGATCCAACAACTCCAGAGGATATTTCTGGTCTGAACAAGGTTTAAGATTCAAGAATTCTCCAGATGCATTCTCCATCTGGGTAGAAGGGGAATATAACCGCGATCACACACTATCACTCAACGACCAGATCATTGATTACGGCTTCAACAATGCTGATGCCCCCGCATCTTCGATGGCATATCGTCGAGAGAATAAGAAATATCCTGATTATACGGGTTGGATAAAGGGTGCCGCCCGTTACTTACTTAAAACACGTAAAGCCAAGTATTCCATAGGATATGAATATCGACATGAAGAACAGCATAAGACTTCACAGGAATTTTTATTGGACTCTTATACTGAAGATGGAGTGGCAATTATTCCATACGATTTAGAGATGTTACCTGACCTTGGAAACACAAATACTTCCAAACAAAACTTTAATGTGCATGTAATAACAGGAAGCATGGACTTTGAGACTGACATTTCTTCAAATTTGAAATTGTTACTTGCGGTTACTCCTGAATTCCATATCTTTAACCGGGAACTGCACTATAATGCATTTGTTTTGAGTAATTCGGAATATTGTCCTGTCACTATACCTGTACACCGTACTTCATACTCTTTCAATCAATCGGGTTTACGTTTATTTCTAAAAACTAATGATTGGAGACATCAGTTGACAATGGTATATAATTTCAAGACGCGCTATGCTTCACTAACCGATATGATCGATATACCGAATACTACTAATCCGCTTAACATCTTTCATGGAAACCCCGATCTC
>CAZXHO010000066.1:0-9557 GCA_964640365.1 uncultured Sangeribacter sp.
GAGGACGGTAACTCTTCATTATAATTATTCAGCAGGACTTTTGCCTGTACAGATCGGTACCTTCTGTTATCTATAAATAAATTAAGGCGTCTTCTAAATTTTTGAAGTAGCGACTGTGTACCACCGATAGTATTTAATCCGTGCTGACGGTAAAGAATATGCTTAGTTTTATCATGTATTATTTTTCCACCGAATGCCAAGGCAATTTTATAAACCCATGCATCATGGATATTGATTTGTGAGGAATCCTGAATTGCTGCCAATTCAAGAACCTGTGGTCTAAATATCATAGAACATCCGATGCAAGGCTGGAGGATAAAAGATTCCGGCAATGTATTAAGGGAAGGTATGTCTTTTGCATTTATGGGACTTAGAAATCTATCTACAACTTGTGGGTCACAATAATATAAACTAAACGGATTATTTTCATTTTCAAGAGCTCGAACTCCTGAGATTAATTTATCTTTTAACCATAGGTCATCCTGATCTGCAAATGCATAGTAATCAAACTGCGTGTAAGTGGATGCTGCTTCTCTCAGCAGTTTGAAAAAACTTTCCTTACATCCAACATTGCATTCAGCTCTTAAGAAAATTTTATTGGGATTGCCGGCAAGATAAGATTCCAAAATGGGTAAAGTTGAATCGGTAGACCCGTCATCCCGAATCAAAATACTAACCTCTACTCCATCTTGAGCTAAGATGCTATCAATTTGCTCTCGGATAAATTCCTCACCATTAAATGTTGACATCAAGACTAATACTTTTTTCATAGTAGCATCTTCCTTGTGTAAGAAAATTATTATCCGACAAACAGAACTTAACCGTATTAATTATAAGTCTTTATAAAACTCTATTCCTTGATACCACTCTCAGTATGTTGTCAATAATGGAATTTTTTGACGGTGAGGACTCAATAAAATTTTCAAAAGCATCTTGTCTGTGCAAGTCACTTCCGAATAAATCTATCATGTCATTAGACAACAGCCATTCAGCCTTTTTTTCTGCCGATTTTCCATAAGCACCCACCAATGAATTAAAATTACACTGAAATAACACTCCTTTATTTTTTAATTCAGAATAATCTTTTTCTTCCATATAGCGATAACGTTCAGGATGTGCAAGGATAGGGAAATAGCCCGCTTCTCTTATTTTATCCCACACTTCGTTAAATTCAATCGGTGGCGCAAAATAAGAGGTTTCAACAAGAAGATGATCACCGTTTTCTCCTATAGGGAGCAAATCACGCTTTTCCAATCGTTCATCAAAAAGATTATCGATCATATTTTCTGAAGCAAGTCTCAGTTTCACTGAGCCGGTCCATTCTTTCTTTAATTCCTCAAACCGGGCTCTCAACTCATCGGTTGAGTTAGGATAGTCTTCCATTATGTGTGGCGTAAGCCATACTTTCTTTATGCCCAACTTTTCATAAACGGCAAGAATCCGGATAGAATCTTCAAAAGTTTTAATTCCATCGTCAACACCCGGTAGGATATGAGAATGCCAATCGGTAAATTCGTTGAACATACCGGATTCTTTCAAAGATTTTTTATTTTTATATAGCCACATGAATCACTGATCCTATACGTTCTGATAATTCCCATAAGTGTAATAACGGCTGTGGATAGCCTCCGTGCCATTTAGAATCACACTCATATTCTTATACTTCTTTTCATCGTATAGAGTATTTAATTCCGCTATTGCACTTTTTTCCAACAGACCCGATCGGATAATAAATAATGTTCGATCAGCATACTTACCTACTATATTAGAGTCCACGACAATATCCACAGGAGGGCAGTCAAGCAATATGTAGTCATAGTCCTGCTTTGCCATCTCCACTAATTCTCCAAAACGTCCGTTTTCAAGCAACTCTACCGGATTTGGCGGCATTTTCCCTATCGGCAGAACGGAGAGATAGCTATTGACATTCGAGATTTTAACGAGACTTTTCCAATCGTCTGTATTCGAAGTTAGATAATCCGATAATCCTTTCGAAGGCATTCCCACATACAAGGAAGATGAACCGTGGCGTAAATCACAGTCTATAACCAGAACACGTTTTTTTCTAAGAGAAAAACTCAATCCCAAATTAAAAGATATGAATGATTTACCACTCCCTGGATTAAAAGAAGTTAGCAGTATGGTCTGACAACCGTCTGCACGACCTTTCATAAAATCGAGGTTTCCTCTGATTACCCTGAAAGCTTCGTTCACAACATCCCTCTTACCTTCTTCAACCACTACCAACGGTGCCTTTTCATCTTTTCCGTTCAATTTCTTGCTAACTATTGCCGATTTTAATGCCTGTTTTTTATCCACATGGGGAATCTCTCCCGCAAAAGGCATCTTGAGAGACTCAAGATCTTTCTTACCCCTAACTTTTGTGTTACTTAGCTCTATAAAATAAATAATTAGTGTCGGTAATAAAAGGCTAAGGAGAAATGCGGAGGCAATAATAAGTTTTTTCTTGGGAGAGACCGGTTTTAAAGATCCCATCGGAGGGGTTATGACACGATTATTATCAGCAGTAAATTTCTGGGTTAGTTCATTTTCTTCGCGTTTCTGCAAGAGGAAAAGATACAGTCCCTCCTTTACTTTTTGCTGACGTTCCTCCGAAAGAATGGGCAAAGCTTTTTCAGCCGTTCCCGCTATGTGCCCTCCTATCTTATTCCTTTCTTTTGTCACGTTTCCAAGTAGAGTTTTGAGACCAGTAACCTGATTCGCAACACTTTGTACAATTGATTCCCTCATACCCCTAAGTTGATAATCATAATCTTCTACCAGAGGGTTTTTGGTGGAAGAATTGCTTACCAGATTATTTCTTGTAAGTAAGAGTGAATTATAAGTTTCAATATCCTTTTCTATTGCAACATTGTCGATTCCGGTATTAACAGGTATTATTTTATAGGAATTATCCGAATTGTCCAAGAAATCTTTCATGTATTGGGCAAGAGCAAGTTGATTTTCAAGCTCAATTACATTCTGACTCAATTTCGCTTCTTTCTCCATAGACATTTCGGCAGTTGCGATAAGACTTGGTGTGCCTATCTTCGTACTATAATGAGCAAGTTGAGAATCCACGTTGCCCAATTCCTCCTGAATTAATCTCAGGCGTTCGTCAATAAATGCAGAAGTTGCTACCGCTATTTTATTTTTATCCTCTATCCAATTTTCATTATAAACAACAAGAACAAGATTTAAAATATCTACAGCCCTTTGAACACAAACGTCTCTTATCGAGAGTCCTATTACATCTGCATCCCTGTCTACTAATTCTGCATTCAGTTTTTCGCCATATTCTTCTACAGTAAATTGCATCGGAGACTTTGATACTTTTAGGGTAATGTTCTCCTTAATCTTTTCCCCTTTATAGCCGGGATTAGGACTTAGCGAAATAAGGCCGATTGGAGTATGAATACTATCCTGTCCGATGGGAAGTTCAACTTCTCCATCTAATTTTTCTTTTCCATCGAGAGTATGTCTTACGAATTTATATAGCAGAACACTTCCATCAGGTCTTAGTTCCATCTTAAAAGATGCGCCTTCCTGTTCTCCAATACCCTTCATGTCGACTATTACAGGTAACGTCTCTCCATAAAGAGTTACCGCATGAAACCCTCCAAGCTTATCGTAGTTAATATCAAGGTGCAATCTTTTTGCCACCTCATACATAACTGCCGGAGATTTAAGGGATATCAATTCATTATATACGCTCGTGCTGCTGGAGATAAGTCCAAAAGAGGAAAAGACGCTGGCTATATCACCTATGCTCCCTCCGGCATCCTGATCTTTAATCAGAATTTCTTCCGATCTTTCATATTCAGGCTGTCTTGTCAAAATATAAAAAACAGCACCCCCTATAAAAACAACTATCGAAATAAGAAACCAGACCCATTTCGAAACGCATATTTTTATAAATTCCTTTAGTGAAAAGGTATTCTTTTCGGCACTGTCAGCAGATCTATTATTGGTTGTATCCATTTATAGTGAAAGGAACATAAATGTTATTTACTTAAATATCAATACTGCGATTGAGGTCAAAAGTGATGCCACAGATACCCAGAAACCTGCAGACAATACATTATTACCATTGACGGTTGCCTGACGTTTTCTAACCCCGCTCGGCTCTACGTATATGATATCTCCTTGCTTTATATAGAAAGCCGGAGATTTGGTTAGTTCTGAGAGGTTGGTGAGATCAAGACGATAGGTGTGGATGCCATCCTTCTCCTCCCTGACTACAGCCACATTTTCCCGTTTACCCTGTATCGTGAGATCACCGGCAAGAGACAGAGCCTCGAGAACGTTCAATTGATCCTTATTGAAATCGTAACGACCGGCTTTTGTAACCTCGCCAATCACGGAAAAACCGGTGTTCAGAAATTCAACTGTGACAACCGGATCTTTCAACAAATCTTTTCCCATCAACTCTCCCTTGATAAAACCGGACAGCTCACTTCTGGTCATTCCCTCAATTTTAAGTTCACCAAGCACAGGGAAATCTATCGTTCCTTCAGGAGATACTGTATAAGAAGAAATACCTTCGGAAGCGGTTGAATAACTTCGGAAATCACTCCTGGTACCACTCGTAGCATAGTCGAGACCAAGGCGATCTGTGGCAACGTTAAGATTAAATAAGCTCGCCAGAGCCGGATCTTTAGACTTAACTATAATGGAAAGTTTATCATGCGGCGCTATCTTTATCTGTTGAGATGAAACCGGCATAACGGCTTCCGATATATCTTGAAAATAAGTTATATTCTTCGGAGTGCTGCAACCTGATGCCAATAGCATAACGAAAACTACACACACTACGGGTATATATTTGTTAAATTTCTTCATCTTGAGTCAGAGTTTTTTCCGTGATTTTTATAAATCACACAATTGCCCACATGTCAAAAACGTTATTTTGGTAATTTTATTGAATTGGGACGGACACCTTACGACCTCTTCCTAATTTCTATTACCGAGAAAGATGACATTAGCAAAGAACTCACACAAAGTGTACAAAATAATGACAATTACATTAGTAATTGTTATTACTACTTTTTTCCCCGGCAGCGCGGCTGAGAAGGATTCCTTAAGATATTTTGGTGAACTTCGTGCCACGTTCTCAGGCGGTGAAAACACTCCCTTCTGGCTCATGAACAACCTGCAAGGGTTAGGATCACCGGAAAAGAATAATGGTTTTGTAAGGGCGGCTGCTTACCGCGACCTCAATAAGGAAAACAAATTTTCTTGGGGTGCGGGTATAGATCTCGCAGGAGCTTGGAGATCTTCTTCACCTTTCTATATTCATCAACTTTATGGAGAAATAAAATATCGTTCCCTTGGAGCTTTGCTGGGTTCAAAAGAGATATACGGAGAGTTCAACAATCCGAAGCTTTCCTCAGGAAATCTTCTTTATTCAGGGAATGCCCTACCTATTCCACAATTGAGGATAGGAATTTTCGATTACGCTGACTTCTGGGGTGCTAAGGGTTGGTTTTCAGTGAAAGGTTATATATCCTTTGGTATGTTTACAGACTCCGGCTGGCAGAAATCATGGGCTGCTCCGGGGTCGCACCGTACGGAAGATGTCTTATATCATTCCAAAGGCATATGGTTCAAATTCGGTAATACATCGAAATTTCCTCTCACAGGAGAAATGGGAATAGAAATGGCAACTCAATTCGGAGGAAAGGCTTATAAGAACGGAGAGACGTTGCATTTGGGCAGCGGTCTTAAAAATTGGTTCAATGCTTTTTTCCCGACAAAGAATTCAGGAAAGACTTTTCAGGGAGAAGAAACGAGTGTTGAAGGTAACATGATCGGTGCGTATAATTTCGCTATTTCTTGGACTCCCGGAACCAACTGGAGTCTCAAGGCATATTATGAGCATCTTTTTGAAGACCATTCACAATTAGGAATGGACTATGCATGGAAAGACGGATTATGGGGACTTGAGGCAAAGTTGCCCATAAATCCGGTTGCTGACTGCTTGGTATATGAATTTCTTTATACCAAGGATCAGTCCGGTGCTGTATTGCACAATAGTACTGATAAACTTCCGGAACAAGTTAGCGGACGCGATAATTACTACAGTCATTCCATCTATACAGGATGGCAGCACTGGGGGATGGGAATCGGTAATCCTCTCGCCCTATCTCCCATTTACAACCGAAATCACCTCATTCATTTTATGGACACACGGATTATCGGGCATCATTTTGGCATATCGGGATCTCCTCTCCCCGAATTACAATATCGTCTACTTCTCTCATTCTCAAAAAACTGGGGTACTTATCAACATCCACTCCCTGAAGTATTAGACAGTTTTAACGCTCTGGTAGAAGTTACATGGAAACCTGTGAAGTTAAAAGGATGGTACTTTACAGGGGGTTTGGCAGGCGATGGCGGAAAACTTCTCGGAAACAGTCTGGGAGGAATGATAACCATTGGCAAATCAGGTCTTATTAGTCTGAGTAGGAAACATAAATAATTCTAATAATCCATTCGCACGTAAATGAAAACTTTAGGTGTTAAAATCATTTATATAGTCCTTGTTAGTCTGGTTGCAGGTTTATTGACCGGCTGCCGAAATATGCCTATTAACGGAGACATCGATGGTCAATGGCAAGTCATGGATGTATATCCTGCACCGCAAGAAGAAATTATCAAAGAAAGACTTTATTATTGCTTCTCCTTACATATTTGTCAATTGTCGGCATACGATCTTGGAGTATGGAGATCAGGGAAGTTAATTTATGATAAAGAATTTCTCTATCTTGACTTTCCGGATTCAAATTCCCCGGAGGCAGCTGCTACACTTAAACAATTTGGCATCTATAATAATCCTGTAAAATTTCAAGTAGAATATCTTGACAAAAACAAGCTGATACTTAAAGATGGAGACGTGACAGTATCTTTAAGAAAATTTTAATCAATTCTTGAATTCTACGTTTTCCGCATTGTAAAACATACAATAAAAAACTCTCGTCAACCGGGATTTGATCGGGTTAACGAGAGTTTTATAATATTTCTTAAGCTTCACCCTTAGCCGTATTCCAATCAGGCAGCGGGCTGTCTGGTTCTGAAATAGGTATACTGAGTTTTGTCCAGATGGCATTTGGTATGCATCTCCAGAGTCCTACCACCATATTCCAACGCCAGTCTATGACTGCAACTCTCTTTTTACGGACAATGGCTTTCAATATGAGTGGCAATACCTCTTCCAACGTCATTTCCATAGGATACTTCCTATCATCAGCAATCAATGGGGTCCTAACCCAGCCGGGACGGATATCGGTAAAAGTTATACCGCCTCCCTCTTCGTTCGAGAGCTGTTCAAGCGCGTCTATATACCATGAATCAAATTTCTTACTTGAGGAATAAGCAGAAAGTCTGCCAATACCTTTTGTACCCGCCACAGAGGTCAAGGCTGCGATCTGGCCCTTTTTATCATTGATTCTGAAATAACGGTATGCTGTGCATATCATCCTTGCAAATGCCGTAGCATTGGTGTTGATAATATTAACTTCTTTTTCAGGATCCAAAGTGAGGTTCTCATAACCTATCCCGGCAACATGGAAATATATATCCATTCCACCAAGCTTAGCCACAAGCCCGAGAAGTCTATCTTTAGCTTCGGGTGAGGTTATGTCAATGCTCATGTATTCTACGTTGTCAGGGTATTTTGCTTTCAAAGCTTCCAATGTAGCGGTGCGTCGTGCCGCCAATCCTACTTTTACACCTCTTGATGCAAGGGCTTCCGCAACTGCATAACCTATGCCGGAAGAAGCCCCCATTATTACTACTTTCTTCATAATTATTTCTTAAATAATTTTAATGTCCAGTGTTCTAAAATCCATAATTACAGGATAAAATAACAGAGACCTTTTTATTAAAACAATCCTATGCCAGAAATGTTAGTTTTACTTTTTTATACCGTGATTTGTTATTATCTTTGTGATAAGAGAATTTTGGAAATCGGAATAATCATGGAAAAAGCACTTATACCCTTCACTCCCGAGAAAATAGAATCAGACAGGAGATTGCTTGAACTGTTGTCGCAGAACTTCGGCAATATTTCCTCTGCAGCTACTGAAATAATCAATCTTGAGGCAATCCTGAATCTGCCGAAAGGAACAGAGCACTTCATAGCCGACATTCATGGTGAGGCTGACGCTTTCCGCCACATCTTGAAAAATGCTTCGGGAAATATAAAGAGAAAAGTAACCGAACTATTCGGCACAAGTATGCGCGAGGATGATATAAGACAGCTATGTTCCCTCATATATTATCCGGGAAGGAAACTGGCGCTTGTGAAAGCTACTGAAAAAGATCTTGACAACTTCTATAAAGTAACATTGCATCAGCTTATTAAAGTGCTACAGGAAGTGTCATCAAAATATTCCCGTTCCAAAGTTCGCAAAAATCTTCCGAAAGAATTCGCTTATATTATAGAAGAACTTCTGCATGAGTCTCCGTTTGAAGAAAATAAACAATTATACTACAATAGGATCATCGAAACCATTATTTCTACAGGGCAGGCAGAGGAATTTATTCGCGCTATCTCACATGTTATACAACGCCTGAGCATTGATCACCTCCATCTGCTCGGTGATATCTACGACCGAGGAGATGGTGCCCATTTCGTAATGGATACCCTGCTACAATATAAAGATTTCGATATCCAGTGGGGGAATCACGATGTGCTCTGGATGGGGGCGGCGTGTGGTAATGAATGTTGCATTGCCAATGTTCTCAGAATTTCGATGCGGTATGGCAATATGGCAACTCTCGAAGACGGCTATGGTATTAATCTGGTGCCTCTCGCCACCTTTGCAATGGAAACCTACGGAGAAGATCCCTGTGAGGTATTCATGCCGAAGGATAATTCTGAAGATGCCCTTTCCGATAAAAATAAGCGATTGATAGCTAAAATGCACAAGGCTATCTCTATTATACAGTTTAAACTGGAAGGTCAAATGATTGCCCGTCATCCTGAATGGGAAATGGACGACAGAAGACTTCTTCACAAAATAGACAAAGCCGCGGGTACGATTAACATAAACGGCACAGATTATCCTCTGACCGACTCTAATTTCCCGACTTTAGATCCCATTGACCCATATAAACTGACATCGGAGGAAGAATTGCTCATGGAAAAACTCGTGCATTCCTTCACTGTCAGCGAGAAGCTTAAAAGCCATATCGGTGTTTTCTTTTCACATGGAAGCCTATATACGGTAAGCAATTCTAATCTGCTTTTCCATGCATCTATTCCATTAAACGAAGACGGAACTTTAAAGGAGGTAAAAGTGGGAGACAAAGTATACAAAGGTCCAGAACTGCTCATGCAGGTAGAAATGTTACTCAGGTCTGCCTATAATTCCGACACCACAGAAGCTGAACGTAAAAATGCGACTGATTTCTATCTCTACGCTTGGTGCGGACCAAACTCCCCTCTATTTGATAAATCAAAGATGGCAACTTTTGAACGCTATCTTATTGCTGACAAATCTACACACCGCGAAGAGAAAGGGAATTACTATTACCTGCGGGGTAACGAAGAG
>CAZXHO010000067.1:0-8914 GCA_964640365.1 uncultured Sangeribacter sp.
CTTGGAAGAATTGTAGCAGAATATATTGTGGGAATGATATTACTTTCAATATATGGAATCTCCTCAGCTTAGCCGGGAATTACCCGATGTGCTTACAGTAGAGGAGATTGATGCCATGATTGCCGCTATTCCCTCTGAGAAAGATGAAAGTCTACGTAATCATGCCATAATCGAAACCCTCTATGGCTCCGGCCTCCGAGTGTCGGAACTCGTGGCAGCGCGTATCTCCAGACTCAATCTGGATGAAGGGCTCCTGATTGTGGAAGGTAAGGGAAAGAAACAGAGGATGGTACCCGTCTCTCCAACAGCTCTCGACCTTATCAGGGAATATCTGCCCGTGCGTAGTAAACAGACTATAAAACCCACCGGTAACGACATACTTTTCCTTAACCGCCGTGGTGCTCCGCTGACAAGGGTAATGGTATTCTACATAATTCGTGACCTCGCGGCGCTTGCCGGGATAACCAAATCGGTTAGTCCGCATACACTACGCCATTCTTTTGCCACCCATCTGCTTGAGGGAGGTGCAAATCTAAGGGCAATTCAGGAGATGCTTGGCCATGAATCTATATCCACAACAGAACTTTATCTTCACCTCGACCGATCGCGTCTGCGTCGCGAACTACTGGAGCATCACCCCCATTACCGCACAAGCCATCAAGGCTCTTGATAGCCTGCCTCCCGCCTGCGTAGCATTACTTATGCTAAGTTTTTGGTTCCTTTTCGATTATTTTAAGATTAATTTGCGTCAATTTAGCTTTTGTCTATTGCAAAAAAAAGGTTTTATCGTTACTTTTGTATTGAGATTAGCAAGCCTTCATTTCTTTTGAAACATACGCAGGCATTCATCTCGACCACTCCTTCTTTCCCGGTTTGTAAGGCGGGAGATTATTAAGGAAATCTCTGCGCAATCAGATACATAATATAGTCATGAAAGGCTCATAAAGGGGAAAGTTAAATGTTAAGGGGAAGGAAAACTTTTATTCATGCATTTACCTAAATGAAAAGACAATTAGCATTAGCACTTATTTTTACAGCTTCAATCCCGGCAATATGGGCACAGCGCTCGGAATCAACCCTGAAACAATGGGAGTTTTCTAACGACAGTGCCTCATGGAAAAATGTAACTATTCCCCATGACTGGGCTATTTACGGACCGTTCGACCGTAGCAACGACCTTCAGAAAGTGGCTGTAGAACAGAATGGAGAAAAGGAAGAAACATGGAAAACCGGACGTACCGGCGGACTTCCATACGTTGGAAAAGGATTTTACAAAACCACATTCGAAATTGCTGATACCACCGGTAAATCTTTTTCACTTCTTTTTGACGGTGCAATGAGCCACGCAAACGTATATGTCAACGGCAAACACGTGGCATATTGGCCGTATGGTTATAACTCATTCTCAGCTTCTCTCGATGGTGTGGCAAAACCCGGAACCAACACCGTGGAAGTTTCACTCGAAAATCCACCACAGTCTTCAAGATGGTATCCGGGCGCCGGATTGTACAGAAATGTTCATCTGATCGAAACATCTGACGTACATATACCGGTGTGGGGAACATATCTCACTACTCCTTACGTCTCAAAAGAATATGCCACCGTGCATTTGTCTACTGAACTTGAAGGGGTGAAAAAAGGTGATGACATTACCCTTTCAACTGTCATCCTTAACCCGGCAGGGAAGGAAGTGGCGAAAGACTCTCATGTCTACAAAATTTATCCCGGACAGAATCTGACACAGAATTTCAAGGTCAATAACCCTGAACTGTGGACGCCGGAAACTCCCTCACTCTATACAGCCACAACATCTGTGATTAAAGATGGCAAAACCGTGGATTCTTACTCTACCCGTTTCGGTATACGCACTGTGGAAGTTAGAGCCGGAGAAGGATTTTTCCTTAACGGCGAGAAACGCAAGTTCAAAGGCGTGTGCAATCACCATGACCTTGGACCACTCGGAGCCGCAGTAAATACTGCCGGACTGCGCCATCAGCTTGAACTTCTTAAAGATATGGGAGCCGATGCAATCCGCACATCACACAATATGCCTACTCCCGAACTTGTAGAACTATGCGACGAACTGGGTCTTATGATGATGGTGGAACCCTTTGATGACTGGGGTTTCCGTCCTAAATCACCCAACGGATACGGCACCCTCTTCAACGAATGGGCTGAGAAAGACATGGTGAATATGCTCCGCAACTATCGCAACAATCCTTCTGTTGTGATGTGGTCCATTGGCAACGAAGTGCCCTCTCAGTGGGGTCCTGACGGAATTTCAGAACTACGCTTCTTACAGGATATCGTACACCGTGAAGATCCGACACGTCCTGTGACTTGCGGTATGGATCAATTTAATGCCGTGGTCAACAACGGATTTGCCGCTGCTCTCGATGTTCCCGGATTCAATTATAAGGTAAACCGTTATGAGGAAGCGATACCTAAGCTGCCTCAGAACATCCTTCTCGGCACTGAAACAGCTTCAACTGTTTCCTCACGAGGCAAATATTTCTTCCCTCCTGAAAAAGGGGCTGACAAACAGCATCCCGGAAATCATTCCAACAGTTATGACACAGAGTATTGCTCTTGGAGCAATATTCCTGACGATGACTTTGCCGTGGATGATGATCTGGATTACAATATGGGTCAGTTCGTCTGGACCGGATTCGATTATCTCGGCGAACCTTCTCCATATGACACTGACGCATGGCCCAGCCATAGCTCTTATTTCGGCATCATCGACCTCGCTTCAATTCCTAAAGACCGCTACTATCTTTACAGATCTAAATGGAACACCAACGACCATACACTCCACATTCTTCCCCACTGGAACTGGGAAGGCAGAGAGGGTGAAGTAACTCCGGTATATGTCTACACAGATTCTCCCAAAGCTGAGCTCTTTATCAATGGCAAGAGCCAGGGTATCCGCGAAAAGAAAACCGGTGGTTCTAATATGGAGCGCTACCGACTCATGTGGAATGAAACCGTCTATGAACCGGGTGAGGTGAAAGTTGTGGCATACAATGCTGATGGATCTGTTGCAGGTGAGAAAACCGTTAAGACTGCCGGTAAGCCTCACCATCTTGTGCTCACACCAAACCGCACAAGTCTTAAGGCAGATGGTGAAGATTTGGTGTACATCACAGTGCAGGTGGCGGACAAAGATGGGAATATTGTGCCTACCGATGAAAGGGCAGTGAAGTTCCAGACAAAAGGTGATGGAAATTTCCGCGCTACCGCAAACGGCGATCCCACAAGCTTGCGTCTTTTCCACCTTCCTGAAATGGATCTTTTCTCAGGAGCCGCAACTGCTATTGTACAAGCATCAGAAAATCCCGGTAGTCTGACATTCACTGCCACTGCAAAGGGTGTTAAACCAGCTTTGATAACCATTACGGTTGAAAAGTAACAGTTAAGTATCCGGATATGCCACGACATCTCCAGGTCTTAATATCAGAAAAATATCCAATCATAAATTCCAAAACCAATAAAATCAATCATCATGACAACTGAAGAAATGCAGAACAAAATCGAGAAATCTTTCTCAGAGCGTTTCGGTGGCGAAGGCAACATCTATGCTTCCGCAGGACGTATCAACCTTATCGGCGAACATACAGATTATAACGGTGGATTCGTATTCCCCGGTGCCATCGACAAAGTAATCATGGCTGAGATCCGTCCGAACGAACTTGAAAAAGTAAGAGTTTTCTCAATCGATATCAATGAGTATGCAGAATTCGGTCTGAAAGAGGAAGACGCTCCCTCACAGTCATGGGCAAGATACATCTTTGGTATCTGCCGTGAGATTCAGAAGCGTGGCGGCACTCTTAAAGGATTTGATGCCGTATTCGCCGGCAATGTACCTCTCGGTGCAGGACTCACCTCATCTGCTGCTCTTGAATCATGCTTCGCATTTGCCCTCAACGACCTCTTCAACGGCAACAGCATCGACAAATTCGAACTTGCAAAAATCGGTCAGTCAACAGAGCACAACTATTGTGGCGTAAACTGTGGAATCATGGACCAGTTCGCTTCTGTATTTGGTAAAAAAGGCAACCTCATGCGTCTCGACTGCCGTTCTCTCGAACATGAGTATTTCCCCTTCAATCCTGAAGGCTACCGCCTTGTATTGGTTGACTCCAGAGTTAAACACGAACTCAAGGATTCTCCCTATAACAAACGTCGTGAGTCTTGCGAGCGCGTAGCAAAACGTCTTGGCATAGAAACTCTCCGCGACGCCACTATGGAAGCTCTCAATGAAATCAAGAGCGATATTACTGCTGAAGATTATTTCCGCGCTAAATTCGTAATCGAGGAGAAAGACCGCGTGCTGGCTGTCTGCGACGCTCTCGTTGCCGGAGATTATGAGACCGTAGGTAAAAAGATGTATGAAACTCACGACGGACTTTCAAAAGATTACGAGGTTAGCTGTGTAGAACTCGACTTCCTCAATGACGTAGCAAAAGAGATGGGAGTTACAGGTTCCCGCATCATGGGCGGTGGCTTCGGAGGCTGCACAATCAACCTTCTCCCCAACGATCTGCACGACAAGTTTGTAGCTGAAGTTACCACTCGCTTCAACGAGAAATATGGCCATGAGCCAAAAATCTACGACGTGGTTATTTCTGACGGTGCACGTCTCGTTAAGGAAGCTCCCAAGGCTTAATCCGCACCTATTCTTAACTTCCGAAATGAATTAATAAGGAAGTTGGTAAATATAGACTTGAGAATTGGTAATGGATGGTTTTTACACAACCTGTCCATTATCAATTTTCAATTAATCTTAATCAATATTTAATCCCCCTTCGGCATTTGGAGGGATTTTTATTTTAATCTTTTTGCAGTGAAAATTACAAAACAAACCTACCCCTCCCCTATAGGAGAAATATCCGTTTTCAAGGTTGAAAATGCTTCAGGTGCATACGTTGAGCTCTCCTCCCTCGGAGCCGGTATCACCGGAGTATGTGTGCCTGATAAAAACGGCAAACTTGAGAACGTTGCCCTTGCCTATGCCAATCCCGCCGACTATCTTGCCGACGGACCTTGCATGGGGAAGATTCCCGGAAGGTATGCAAACCGTATTGCAAAAGGTCATCTGGTGATCGACGGAACTCTCCATCAACTGGCAATCAATAATGGACCCAATGCACTGCATGGCGGTCCGGAAGGGTTCATGAACCGTATCTGGAACGCAGAGGAAACTGCTGACGGCGTACGCTTCACTTATAATTCCGCAGACGGTGAAGAAAACTATCCCGGCAATCTAACTGCAGTGGCTGAATATTCTTGGAGTGATGACAATGTGCTAACTCTCAATCTTTCTGCCAAGACAGACAAGCCTACTGTAGTAAACCTCACAAATCATGCGTATTTCAACCTCGAAGGTGCTGACGCAGGAAGCGTACTTTCACACAGCATGAAGATAAATGCTGAAAAATGGCTTCCAACTGATGATACCCTTATTCCCACGGGTGAATTGGCATCTGTAGAAGGAACCCCGATGGATTTCAGGGCTGAGAAAAAGATTGGCGACGACATCAAGGCTGAGTTCCCCGCCCTAATCTATGGCAAAGGTTATGACAACTGTTGGGTGAACGACGGTTGGGAAAAAGGAAAGATGCTCGAGGAGATAGTTGTGCTGCGTGCTCCCGAATCAGGACGTGTGCTCCGTGTAGGTTCAACACAGCCCGGCGTACAGGTCTATACCGGCAACTGGCTTGCAGGAAGTCCTCTCAACGCCTCCGGCAAGAGCTATGAAGACTACGATGGTGTAGCTATTGAAATGCAGGGTTTCCCCGATTCTCCAAATGAGCCGGCATTCCCCTCTCAGGAACTCCGTCCCGGTGAAGAATACAAGGAAGTTATACGATTTGCTTTCTCAGTAGAATAAGCCGCAAGAAACCTAAAGGGCACTGAATGTATTGACATAATTCAGCATCCTAGACATAATTTTCCGGTTGGCGTTGCATGATGCTTCGCAAACCGGAAATTTTTTGTAATTTTGTAGTGTGCGGGTCTGCTCCCTCAGCGGAACGGCCTTATGCACTGTTTATGTGAAAAAACCAATTATGGAGGATATTAGCAAAGTAAAACAACGCTTTTCCATTATAGGTAATTCCCCCGCATTGATAGCTGCTATCGAAAGGGCCGTGAAAGTTGCTCCCATAGACCTTTCTGTGCTTGTGACAGGCGAAAGTGGAAGCGGTAAGGAATTCTTCCCTAAAATAATACATGCTTACGGAGCACGGAAGCATAAGAAATATATAGCCGTCAACTGCGGTGCAATCCCCGAAGGAACTATCGATAGCGAACTTTTCGGACATGAAAAAGGATCTTTCACCGGCGCCATAAGCGCCCGAAAGGGATATTTTGAAGAGGCAGACGGGGGTACTATTTTTCTCGATGAAGTGGCGGAACTCCCACTTACCACACAAGCACGTTTGTTAAGGGTGCTGGAAACAGGTGAATTCCTCAAGGTAGGATCCTCCACTGTGCAGAAAACCGATATCCGTATCGTGGCTGCCACCAATGTAGACCTTCTTAAGGCTGTGGAGAAGGGTAAGTTCCGTGAAGATCTTTATTACCGTCTGTCAACAGTGGTGATAAATGTGCCCCCCTTGCACGACCGTGGCGACGACATCCTTCTTCTCGCACGCAAATTTGCTGCAGACTTCTCTGAAAAATATCTGACAGCTCCGATTACTTTTGCCGAAGATGCCCGGCGTGCCATGTTGCTCTATCGCTGGCCCGGTAATGTAAGGCAACTGAAAAATGTGGTGGAACAGATGGCTCTTTTTGAAGCCGGATCAGAGGTGTCGAGGCGTACGCTTATAGAGGCGCTACCCCTTGAACGCCCGGGAGAATCTACGCTCGTGGCTAAGCATAATGAGATGAGCTATGAGACAGAGCGTGAAATGCTATGGCATCTTGTCTATGCCTTGCGCCATGACATCGCCGAACTGCGCGCCAAGATAGAGGGGCGGACATCTACTGAAGAACCACCATTCAAATCAACATATTCTACGGCTCAATCGCTGATCAAATACGATCCCGATACCGACATCAACTATACTCACTTGGAGCCTCCATCGGCAGGCATAGAAGATGTGGAGGCAGTTCCCACTCTCGAAGATTCAGAGCGCGATGCCGTGGCTGCAGCCCTACGCCGCAATAACGGTAATAAAAAGCTTGCAGCCCAACAGCTCAATATTTCCCAGCGAACCCTTTACAGGAAAATTCACGAATTCGGAATCAACCTGTCGGAGGGAAGCGACAACGATAATAACGAACTATGATTTTAAAATTTCTCTCACATATTTTGCACAGGGCGTCGGTTGTGTCAAGTCGTTGGTTAACGCCGAAGTTTATCCCGGGGTTGTGTGTCATCGCTCTATGTGCAGGGCTACTCACGGGATGTATCCCATCTTACAAATTCAATGGCTCCGCTCTCAACTATGACATTTACAAGACTATCGATATAACGGAATTCCCTATTCGGGCAGCTCTTGTATATCCGCCGCTCCAACAGACTTTTGAGAACAAACTTTTAAATACTGTCACCCGTCAGACCCGTTTGCAGGAGGTAGACGGCAATGCCGACCTTGAGATGACCGGTGAAATAACAGGCTATGCCCTCTCTCCGCAGGCAGTCGGAACGGATGCCTATGCTACGGAAACACGACTCACCATCACTGTGAGAGTGAAATATACTGACACTAAAAACTCCGCCAATGATATCGACCAAAGTTTTTCTGCTTACAGACAGTTCTCGAGCTCTCTGATGCTCACTGACGTGCAGGACGATCTCTGCAATGAAATCTGCGATGAACTGGTGGAACTTATCTTTAACGCCACACTGGGTAACTGGTGACATTCACATGACAGAACGCTATCCCTATTTCATATATCCTGATGTGGAATTGCTCCGCAAAGCTTCGGCCATGTCGGAGAAAGAGTTGGAAGCGGAGGGGCTTACCCCGGAACGTATCCGATTCCTGCGTAGGCGCGTGGCTGCCAATGTAGGCGATATTCCTTCTCTAAGGCAGATGCTCGGGCTTGATCCCGCAGAATTTGCGAAGTTCTATCCCGACTTGACTCCCACTGCATTATCTACCAACGACACCATCGACACCTTTCTTGCTAAATTCGGGCAGCCGGAGGCTCCTGTGTCAAGGGCTACGGCTGAAATTGGCACCGATTATGCAACCTCGGATGAGGATTCTGCCGATAATGTTGCTGCCGCAACCGTTGAGCAGAAAGCTATAGTTGACGAAGCAGGAGATTTACCGATACAATCAGGTGACTATGAATTCGAAGATGTGGAAGAACCCGGAAGCCTGCTTCCTCAAGATTCCACCGCCTCCGCAATAGATTCTTTCCTGTCGGCAAAGGGCTCTCAAACATCCAATCGTGAACGCTCTGCAAAGAGCAACGAGGCGGCCGTAAAGCCTTCAAAAGCCCCCGAAACTGATGACGATGCACGTAAATATATAAAAAATCATGATTATCAAAAAGCTTTGGAAATTATTATGCGCTTAAGTTTGAATAATCCGGAAAAAAGTGTTTACTTTGCAGACCAAATACGGTTTCTCAGGAAATTGATCCTCAACCAGTCGAAACAAAATAACTGCAACAGCTGATTTCTGAGGCTGAAAGCAATAACAACTAATCTCAAACATGTATATTTTTCTAAGCATCCTTGTCGTGCTCGCGTGCCTTCTTCTCATCGGCGCCGTGCTTATTCAGAAATCTAAAGGCGGAGGCCTTGCTTCCGACTATTCTCAGGGCAACCAGTATCTCGGTTATCGTAAAACAACAGACTTCATCGAGAAGGCAACCTGGAGCCTTGCTATCTTCATCTGCGTGATCAGCATCTGTGCTTCTTTCGCAATCAAGACTCCCATGACCGTAT
>CAZXHO010000067.1:8924-9530 GCA_964640365.1 uncultured Sangeribacter sp.
CCTGCTCCCGCAGCAACTTCCGCTCCTGCTCCTGCTCCCCCAAGTGCTCCTGCTGCTCCCGTAGCTCCGGCTACTACTCCTGCTCCCGCAAATTGATAGACAATCTTCCTATAGGGTGTATAACTTAATAAATAGTGGTATTAGATACCCTATATTATATACCTTATAGGATAAATCCATACGAAAATAATCATGCTGCATCGCAAGTCAATTTGTGGTGCAGCATGATTATTTCATATATATTGCGCACTTATTTATGCAGAATGGAGCCTTAATCTAATTCTAAAATAGTTTATAACTCGATTAATATAAAGATACACTATATCGGAATTTTTCCGGGATTGTGAACTCAGTTCTTGGGGGATATGAAAAGACCGGCACGGAAATCGTTTGTAATTTCCGTGCCGGTTTTTTCCGGTTTTATTCAACCTATTTATCGTTTCCTACTTGTCGGAAACTGTGTGGTATGCAGATTCAGTTTTGGGATGAGGAATTGCCCCTGAAGAGTCTTCGCAGGGTACGCACCCCCCTTACGCCGGGGTTAGCCCTGCGGAACTCCTCCTTCTCTATGAGGCTGCGGTCGTAGTACACGTGCCGGCGCTCCCC
>CAZXHO010000068.1:0-9528 GCA_964640365.1 uncultured Sangeribacter sp.
CCATGTGGTTACCGTGGTGCCGACATTGGCACCGAAAATCACAGCCATTGACTGTGCGAGGCTCATGAGTCCGGCATTCACAAAGCTCACCACCATCACTGTAGATGCACTCGAACTCTGGATAAGAGCCGTAATGACGATGCCTGTTAAAACTCCCGTCACACGGTTTTTGGTCATGATGCCGAGGATATTACGCAGACGGTCGCCCGCGACTTTCTGTAGGCCCTCGCTCATCACCTTCATGCCGTAAAGGAAGAGGCAGACGGAGCCTAATAGACTAATAAAGTCAATGACAGTATAATTCATTGGAGCTGTAATGATGGGTTTGTTGCCTACAAAATTAACTAAAAAATCAGAACTTAGCAAGGCTTTTGAGCTTTTTGATCCCTTATTCAACATTATTCTCGCAAAAGGTAAACACGGCTTGTCTGATTCCTTATTATTATATATTTTTGTGCTTTATTAGAGGCTTATATTCACGGCTATGAAAGTTGGTTTGTTTCATTTTTTCATAGGGACGCAAACCGTGAGTTTTTATTTAACAGATAACCTGCCTATGGAAATAAATATGATTGTGGCAGCCGGAAGAGATGGTGCCATTGGTAAAAACGGCGATCTCATATGGCATATATCGTCCGACCTGAAAAGGTTTAAGACGCTCACTATGGGAAATACCCTCATAATGGGTAGAAAGACATGGGATTCCCTTCCCAAGAAACCGCTTCCCGGACGTAGGAATATTGTAATTACCCGAAACCCTGATTTCAAAGCAGAGGGAGCAGAGGTCGTAGGCTCTCCCGAAGAGGCAATTGAGATTGCCGGGAATGACAAGGTGTTTGTGATGGGTGGTGCGGAAATCTACAATGCGTTGATGCCTTTTGTAACCCGAATATATCTCACAGAGATAGAGGCTGACTGTGCCGATGCCAATGCGCGCCTTATGCTGCCTCCCGATCCTTCAGAATGGATTGCAACTGATTCAACAGATGAGGAACAGACGCCCGACGGTATCAAATACCGTTATGTGACCTACGGGAGAAAGCTTGAATCTCTTGATTAAGAATGATGGTTCCTAACATCAGGCTATGTTGCTGCGGATGTAAAATCAACATCTTTTTCAGCAATTTCCCCTAACTGAAGGAATGCCGATAATATGAAAATAGTAATCATAAATAAAAGCGATATGACCGGCGGAGCTGCCGTAGTGAGTTTTCGGCTCATGCAGGCGCTCAGGGCTTACGGGGTGGATGCCCGAATGCTGGTGGTGGAAAAACTTTCTGAATCTCCCTATGTAGAATTGGCAGCTCCACAGGCTGCTATCAGAAAAAGCTTTCTTGCAGAACGCTTGAAGATTTTTCTGGCTAACGGTCTCGACAGAAGAACACTTTTCAAGATAGATACGGCTTCCGACGGACTTTCTCTGTGGAAACACCCTCTTGTAGTTGAGGCAGACGCAGTGTTGCTAAACTGGGTAAACCAAGGAATGCTATCTCTTTCAGGAATTAAAAAAT
Source organism: uncultured Sangeribacter sp. (assembly GCA_964640365.1). Classification (GTDB taxonomy): domain Bacteria; phylum Bacteroidota; class Bacteroidia; order Bacteroidales; family Muribaculaceae; genus Lepagella. The sequence continues at coordinate 1,512 of CAZXHO010000068.1, forward strand.
TGCTGTCATTAGGCAAACCGCTTGTATGGACCATGCATGATATGTGGTGCATGACAGGGATATGTCATCATGCCGGCCAATGTGAGGAATACCAACAGGAATGCCGGAGGTGTCCGCTTCTCGGCAATAAATCTTTGCGTCCAAAGCTTGCGTACCTGACATGGGAACGTAAACGATCGCTTTATTCTCTTCCTCATAAAATTAAATTCGTGGCTGTGAGCAATTGGCTTAAGAAGCGATCAGCCGTAAGTTCTCTTCTCAATAAGCAGCAGGTGACGGTTATTCCAAATACATTTATATTGCCGGAGTCCTTGCGGCCTCGCACTGACACTACGAAAGATAGAACCATAAGAATTGGTTTCGGAGCTGCCCGGCTCGATGATCCTATAAAAGGATTTCCTGTGCTTCTTGAGATGACGCAGGAATTGAAAGAGAGATATCCGTCACTTGCAGGGAGGGTAGAGGTGGTGACCTTCGGGAATATTAAAGATCCCTCTTTGTTTGATGGCTTTGCAATTCCTCACCGTCACCTCGGTATGGTGAAAGGGGAAGACGAGATAAGGAAGGTGATGGAAAACACCGATATTATTGTGTCGTCTTCAAGCTACGAGACACTACCCGGAACCCTCGTTGAGGCACAGGCATATGGTGCCATTCCTGTATCGTTTGACAGGGGAGGGCAACGGGACATCATCGACCATCTTTCAACCGGATATCTCGTAGATTATGCAGAAGACACTAAACTTGCCGCCCGACGGCTTGCTGACGGAGTGGTGTGGGCAGCCGGAAAGACAGACCATCCTTCCGAAATAGTCGAAATCCGGAGGACAATGCTCGACGAGGTGAAGCAAAAATTTTCACCCGAGGCTATAGCAAAAGCTTATCTGAATCTGATAACTTCTACTTGCCCCCCTACTTATAACTGAAGCGGCGAGAATGCTGATTGTTTGAGTTAAAGCTATATGACAGAGTTTTCAATAATGGCATAATTCAACCTGTTTGGCGGGAAAATTAACAAAATATTTTGATTTACGGCATAATTGTTTAACTTTGCGGAATAAAAGAAGATCGTTTCTGAAAAACTGTTCCATCTATGGCAAGAGACCTATTCAGCAGATATGTTTGGATTGTAGACACGCTCTCCCGCTATGAGCGCCTCTCCCGTGAGGAGCTGAATAGGCTCTGGATGCAGTCTCATCTGTCAGACGGCAACCCTCTCCCAGTCCGGACTTTCTATCATTACCGTAGAGCCATAGAGGAAAATTTCCATATCGACATATCCTGCGACAGCAGTGGCAGATATTATATTCAGCAAGACAGCTCAACGCAGAATAAAGCCGTCACCAACTGGATGCTCGATTCCTATGCCGTGAGCAGCGCCATAAAAGACACGAATGTTCCCATAGACAGAGTGGAGATAGAGGATGTCCCTTCGGCGCGTGAATTCCTTCCGCTTGTTTTAGAAGCGATACGCACATACCAAAAACTGATCTTCACCTATGCCGGTTTCAACCGTTCGCGTGCTGAAAAAGGGATTATTTTCCGACCTTATCTGGTGAAGCGGTACAAGCAGAGGTGGTATGTGATTGGTCTGAAAGAAAAAGGAGCTTCCTTGCGCACATATGCACTCGACAGAATAACGGAAATGAAAATTCTCCACGAGTCGTTTGAAATGCCCGATGATTTCGATTCAGAAGAAATATTCGGTAATATTTTGGGTGTCACGACATCCCACGCACAGGTAAAGACTGTTAAACTGGCCACAACTCCCACTCAGGCGAAATATTTCAGGGCTCTTCCACTTCATTCCTCACAACAAGAAGAACTGCACGATTCTTATTCCATATTCACCTACCGTCTCAAACTCAATTATGAGCTCGTGCATGAGATTCTCGGACTCGGCGACTCGGTTAAGGTGATAGGTCCTCCCGAGTTGAAGGCTATGGTAGTGACTCAGCTTAAGGAAACTCTGAACCAATATGAAAGTTCCCAACAATAAACGGATGGCAGAAAATTTATTTCAACATATCCCCTCCGGGGCAAAAGGTCTACTTGACCGACATGCCATAAGCACACGGGCAAATGTCAGGGAGGCATTGAAGGCAATCAATGCCCTCTCCGGTGAGTCGATGACTCTTTTTGTCATTGATGAGCAGCGCCACCTTCTCGGAACAGTGACCGATGGCGACATAAGACGTGCTTTGATAGCCGGTGCCGACCTTTCGGACCCTGTGGTACGGGTGATGCACACCTCCTATCTTTATCTTACGCCGGGAGAAGACTGGTGCCTGAGGATTGCCCAAGGGCGAAGGCGTCGAATAGGTCTTTTGCCCGTAGTAGAGAATGGCTGCATTGTGGATATAGTCGATATTAATAAGCTGAAAACGTCTATACCCATTGATGCCGTTCTGATGGCAGGAGGAAAGGGAGAAAGATTGCGTCCAATGACTCTTGAGATGCCCAAACCTTTATTGCCGGTTGGCAAAAAGGCAATTATAGATTATAATGTGGATGAGCTTGAAGCGTGTGGTGTCAATAATATATTTGTTACAATTAACTATCTCGGTCACAAAATAGAGGAGCACTTCCTCCGCCGGCAGGGACGTGCCCGCATCAGATGCGTAATGGAGCCTAAGAGACTCGGCACGATGGGTAGTTTAGCCCTTGTGGAGGGTTTGGAGAAGGACGATATTCTATTGATGAACTCAGATATCCTCACCACTCTTAATTTTGAGAAGTTCTATCTTCACCATAAGAAAAGCGGAGCCGACATGACTGTTGCTGCCGTGCCTTACACGGTTTCCGTCCCATTCGCAATCATGCAGATGGATGGAAAGAGGGTAAGGGGTCTTGAAGAGAAACCAACCTACAACTATTTTGCAAACGGGGGTGTTTATTTAATGAAAAGGGATCTGCTTTGCAGAATAGAAAAAGGGGAGTATCTCGATGCTCCGGATTTCATTACGTCCCTCATATCCGATGGTGGCGATGTGGAGTGTTTCCCCATCGAAGGTACTTGGATAGACATAGGTTCGCCCGACGACTATCGCTATGCCAATGACTTGATGAAGCGGAAAGAGGATTTTCATTAAGAATGGCATATGTCAGCCTTCATTAATGGAGACCGTGTCCGAGTGCTCTCCGAGACACCTTAATATAATAAATATTACACCGGGAAAGTCAGCATTGCCGGAATAAAATAAACAGCAACATAACCAAAAATAAAAATAACAATGGCGGAATCAAATTTTATAGACTATGTTAAGATTCTCTGCCGCTCCGGTAAAGGGGGAGCAGGGAGCCGTCATTTCCATCGCGCGAAATATGTACCCAAGGGTGGACCCGACGGTGGTGACGGCGGTAGAGGTGGACACATAATCCTCAAAGGCAACCGTCACATGTGGACACTACTCCCTTTGCGCTATCAGCGACATGTATTTGCCACCGACGGCCAGAGCGGAGGAGCCGGACGCTCATTCGGTAAAGACGGGGAAGACAAAATTATAGAAGTTCCTGTAGGAACGGCTGTGTTCGATGCCGATTCCGGAGAGTTTATATGCGAGATAACCCAAGACGGAGAAGAAATTAAACTGCTGAGGGGCGGAAAAGGAGGACTCGGCAATTGGCATTTTGCCACTTCCACCAACCGAGCTCCGCGTTATGCCCAACCGGGACAGCCTGCCATCGAGAAAGCAGTGATACTTGAACTTAAGCTTTTGGGCGATGTGGGACTTGTCGGCTTCCCAAATGCCGGAAAATCTACACTTCTCTCATCTATTTCGGCTGCCAAACCGAAAATTGCCGATTATCCGTTCACTACTATGGAGCCGAGCCTCGGCATCGTCAACTACAGAGGAGACAAATCATTCGTAATGGCAGACATCCCGGGTATCATTGAAGGTGCAAGTGAAGGAAAAGGCCTTGGCCTCCGCTTCCTGCGTCATATAGAACGTAATGCCGTGCTTCTCTTCATGATCCCTGCAGACAGTGACGATATTAAGCGTGACTATAATATTCTTCTTAAGGAAGTCAGTGAGTTTAATCCCGAACTTGCCGACAAGAGCCGAGTGCTTGCCATTTCAAAATGTGACATGCTTGACGATGAGTTGCGCGAAGAGATTGCCCGTGATCTTCCGGAAGATATTCCCACGGTATTTATTTCGGCAGTGACCGGTCAGGGGCTTACTGAATTAAAAGACCTTCTCTGGCGTGAGATCAATTCGGAAGAAAATCAGGTGAAGAGCACAATGACCCACAGAAATCTCGACGTGCGTCACCGTGTGGAGGAAGAAGATGAATTTATATTCCATCAGGATGACTCCGCAGAAGATGAAATTCCAATGGACGACGGCGACTGGGAAGATGAATTCTGGGAAGAAGAAGACAGTGTAAATGGATAAACCTTTAGAAATTAATCTTCACACCATCTTGCGTTCGAGGCTTCCAAAGAAAGCCCGGCGAATGGTGCCCGGATTCCTGATCACCGGGCTTGAAAAAATGATTCATCAGGATGAACTCAACGACATGCTCAGGGTGACATATCCTGCACGTGGTTCGGAATTCTCAAGGAAAATACTTGAATATCTTGATATAGACGTGGAAGTCAAGGGACTTGAAAACCTTGACTCCCACGAACGTCTTATGTTTGCCTCCAACCATCCTCTCGGCGGTCTCGACGGAATCGCGCTGATTTCTGTGCTCGGAAAGCGTTTCGGTGATGAAAATATAAGATTTCTCGTCAACGACATGCTTATGAATGTCGAACCCTTGAGCGGTGTTTTCCTGCCTGTAAACAAATATGGCAGTCAAGGACGCAGCGCTGCTGTAGCCATCCGCGAAGCACTTGCTTCCGACATGCATATACTCCAGTTTCCCGCTGGACTTGTCTCCCGCCTCCATCCCGATGGCAGCATCGCCGACCTCGACTGGCAGAAATCTTTTGTGGCAAAGGCAATAGAATTTAAAAGAGATGTAGTGCCCGTTAAATTTGAGGGTACAAATTCGATGAAGTTCTACCGGACGGCACGTCTTCGTAAAAAACTCGGGCTAAAAGTCAATATCGAACAGGCTCTGCTTCCGGGGGAAGTATGTAAATCGCGCGGGAAAAAGTTCCGTATCATATTCGGACGTCCCATAAAGTGGGAAAAGCTTAAGGCAAGGGAGCAGTCGCCACTCGAGCTGGCGGCAGCCCTGCGAAAGATGGTATACACGCTTGAATAAATTCGGTGGGAAAGTCCGTATAATAAGCAAAAAGCACCTATGATTCCGCTAATGGGAAAATATTATTGCGGGTCGGCTATATAAATTGTGGGAGATTATTATTAATTTTGCAATTTGATTGAGGAAAAGTGCCAAACTCTTCCCCAATCCTTATAAACCCCGGGCATGTGCCCAAGGGGATGGGTTTATACGGTAACAACAGAATTAAACTAACTTATCATCAACTCATAAATAGTAATGGATAGAAACACCGTCATAGGATTGTTGCTGATGGCAGCAGTGTTTTTCGGTTTCATGTGGCTGACCCCACGGGACGTTCCCGAATCCGAGCCGGAGGATAGTGCGACTGAAATTCCTTCACCTGCGACTACAACTGTAGACTCGTTGTCGGATACAGAACGCGAATGGCTTGTTAAGAATATCATTGATAACGGCGAGCAAGTTGTGCTCCCCGACAGTACTCACGCATCACGCCTGCAGGATGCGCGCATGAACCTGATTGCCGTCGGTGATTCAGTGCGCGGAACAGTCATGGTTGACGGTAAGCAGCTGGATTGGGCTGATGTAATGAGTGGCAATCTTAAAAAAATGTCTGCCCTCGAACAGAGAAAGGCTATAGAACTTGTGCGCAACGCCTCACTGTCAATAGGAAGATACGGCCGCTTCGCAAAATTCCTTGCCGGCACTGATTCTATTGTCAAAATGGAAAATGACGTGCTAAGCCTTGAATTGAGCGCCAAATCAGGTGTGATTACTAGAGCCGAACTCAAGAAATATGACACAGAATACACTCCCGACGAAAGCCAGAAAAGGAAAGAGAAGGTAGTGATTTTTGAAAACGGCAGCAATACGTTCGATTTTCAGTTGCCGCTTCCACAAGGTGTGAATTCTTCGGAGCTCTATTTCACTCCCACGGTGCTTAATGACACTACAGTGCTGATGTCGCTTCCGGTAGCTGACGGTGCATACTGGGGGTTGGAATATACCTTGCCGAAGGGTGACAGCTATGTGATTGGAATCCGTGTTGTGCAACGCAACATGGCTGAAATTGTAGAAAGCAACAACCGCAACCTCGGCGTGACATGGCATCAGGATCTTATCCGTCAGGAGAAGGGTAAGATGTTTGAAGAAAGAAACTCAGGCCTATATTATAAATTTGCCGGAGGTTCTGTAGAGAATCTATCGGAAAATAAATCCGCTCATGAAGACCGTAGGGCGAAAGTGCGCTGGATAGGCTTTAAAAACCAATTCTTTTCTACAGTTCTTATCGGTGCGCGTCCGTTTAATACCGCCGATTTCGAATCCACTTACCTTAAGAACGATCCTTATCTTCTTAAGAAATTTGATGCTACAGCCGTAGTGAATGATTATGACTGGCATTCTGAAGTGCCGGCTACCTTCTCTCTCTTCATTGGTCCCAACCTTTATCCGCTCTTGTCCTCACTCGATAAGAAAACAGTAGCCGACGAAAATCTTCACCTCACAAAACTTATCCCCCTCGGTTGGTCTATTTTCCGTTGGATCAATACCGGAGTTGTGATTCCTATCTTCAACTTCCTCGGCTCATTCATTTCCAATTATGGCATAATCATCCTGATCATGACCATTTTTATCAAGCTTGTTCTCTTCCCTCTTACCTACAAGAGCTATAAGAGCCAGGCAAAGATGAGGATTCTCGCTCCGGACATAAAGGAAATCAATGAGAAATATCCCGGCAATGAAAATGCAATGATCCGCCAGCAGAAAACTATGGCTCTTTACAATAAGGCAGGGGCAAACCCGATGTCGGGATGTCTGCCCATGCTTTTGCAGATGCCTATATTGTTTGCCATGTTCTCGTTCTTCCCCTCGGCAATAGAGCTGCGCGGAGAGAGCTTCCTTTGGGCGAAGAACCTTGCAGCCCCGGATGCCATAATCTCATGGAGCGGCAACATTCCACTCGTTACTGAATATTTCGGTAATCACATCTCCCTGTTCTGTCTTTTGATGACGGTTACCAACATAATCTATACCCGCGTCAACATGCAGAATTCACCCGGTCAGATGCCCGGAATGAAATGGATGATGTATCTGATGCCGGTATTCTTCATGATTTTCTTCAATAATTATGCAGCCGGTCTCTCTTATTATTACTTCCTGTCTCTCCTTATCACCATCGTTCAGACTTACGCTTTCCGATTCATCATCAAGGAGGAAGATGTAAGAAAGACAATGGCTGAAAATGCCAAGAAACCTAAAAAGAAAAGCGGATTCATGGCGCGTCTTGAAGAGATGCAGAAACAGCAGCAGGCCATGTTGCGCGAGCAGCAGAAACGTAATAAACGTTGATGCCTATGCGGGGATTGCGCACAGTCAGGATTATTCTGTCGATATTTTTCTTTATAGCCACGGCGGCTTTCCTTATGGTGAGCCCTGTGGCTCATAATCCTGCTGTGCTGATAGCCGCACGTGTTCAGATTGTGCCCTCTGCAATAGCCTCCGGAATGGGTGTCATAGTTGTGTGGCTGGGCATCACTTTCCTTTTTGGAAGAATCTATTGTTCATCAGTGTGTCCTGTCGGAACGTTGCAGGATTTTATTATTCCTCTGAGGCGTTGGATAAAGCCTCTTTCCGGGCCATTTCGTTATCACCCTGCCAACAGGGTGCGCTATCATATTCTGATTATCTATTTTATAGCCCTGATAGTGGGAGCCTCTATGGTGTGCATGTGGATTGAGCCATGGAAGATTATGACTAATATCTGCGGAGCCATAAAGCCCTCTGCTGCTAAGGCCACATGGCTCACTCTCGGCATCGG
>CAZXHO010000069.1:0-9428 GCA_964640365.1 uncultured Sangeribacter sp.
ATAGTCTGCCATGTTTTTGGAGCCTGCTACATTTTCAGCATTTGCCTCAGCATTTCAAAATTATATTTCACTCCGCCTCAACATTCTCTTCTTCCGGATTCTCACCAACTTCCCCTTCTTCGTCTACTACTGTTTCAAAAGGTCTGCCCTCGGGGAGTGGATATAATTTCCCGCCGCCCGATTTCTTAACCTTAGGATCTCCCTTATAGTAAATCTTTGTGGAACCGATTCCTCTAACCGATAAATTTTTCAAAACCCAACATCCAATCGTACCGCTTCCAAGAATCTTACACTGCACATTATCCGCTTCCAACCGATCAGCAGAAATGATTCCGGTTCCAACCATCCGGTATGAAGCGTCTTGAGCAGTGCCTGATATCGTCACAGTTCCGTTGCCTGTAGCAAGAGACGCGGTAACCTTATTGGTTTTTATATTTTCTACATTTATTGATCCATTACCAATTTGCATTGCCTTAAATTCAGCACAAGGCGCGGGATTCTCAACAATTAAAGAATAACCGGAGCTATTTTCAACTGAAGTAAGAAAATCTGAATACACATAAAGCACCGGCAGATCAGGATTTCCAACATCCTCCGTTGAAACCTGAATCTTTAATTCTCCACCTTTGGGAGTGAGAATGAAAGCATCTGCAAATTGCTTTTCACCGCGATACTGCACATAACCGGAAGAGTCCGGCAAACATCTGTATACTACATTTACATTATCACACACTTTTATCTTGTCAAATTGCCCTACATTGACAACATAATTATCCACATCCTGCGCATTGGCAGTAAGTGAAATCAGAAACAGAGAGAGAAAAAGTAAAAAAGATGGTTTTATCATTACGTAATGATATTATTATTATGATAGACTATAGTTTATAGAAGGAAGTTTAATACTTTAGAAATCATTTATTCCCTTTGAAATTTCATAGATTTCAAATTCAAGGATCCAAACAATTCCATCCTTATCTGAAGGACCTCACCCTACGTGGTTTCTTACAACCTAAGCAATCCCACTATGCGAAACGACCTATGAGGGAACAAATATATAACGAAATACTCCTAAAAATACTTCTCTTCTATTTCTCGGAATATCTGTTCAAGTTCTTCAGCGGTCTCCGCCCTAAGCATTCTGATCCGTGTCTGTCGAAAATCAGGCAATCCCTTAAATAGCGGAGTGGCAGCCAGATGTCTTCTGATATGTAAGATTCCCCTATATTCATCAATCCTTTCTATGCTTTCTCGAATCTGCCTTCTAAGCAGTGAAAATTTTTCAGAATCGACAAGAGGAGTCCAGCGTCCATCCTTGAGATAGGTGCATACATCATGAAAAATCCACGGTGCACCAATAGCACCCCTGCCTATCATTACCCCGTCGACACCAAATTCCTCAAAAGCTGCGGCGGCAGCTTCGGGGGTAGTTATGTCACCGTTCCCTATAATCGGTATAGTCATTCTCGGATTCTCCTTAAGACTTCTTATCAGGGTCCAGTCCGCATTGCCGGTATACATTTGCGAGCGGGTGCGTCCATGAACTGTCAATGCGGCAATACCGCAGTCCTGCAGTCTCGGACCAAGGTCTGTAATGATTTTGCTTTCTGCATCCCAGCCGAGCCTTGTTTTGACAGTGACAGGTAAACTGACAGCCTTCACAACAGCTTCGGTAATTGCTAGCATCTTCGGAATATCACGCAACATTCCGGCTCCCGCGCCTTTACCAGCAACCTTCTTCACAGGGCATCCGAAGTTGATATCAATCAGGTCAGGGCCGGCAGCTTCAACCATACGTGCCGCCTCCACCATAGCCTCGGGATCCCGCCCATATATCTGTATGGCTACAGGACGTTCCCGGTCATCAATCTGCAGTTTCCTTGCCGTTGAAGCAATATTACGCACAAGAGCTTCAGCTGATACGAATTCCGTATATACCATTCCCGCACCCTGTTCTTTACATATCAGCCGGAAAGACGGATCCGTAACATCCTCCATTGGAGCGAGCATCACCGGACGTTCGCCGAGTTCTATATTACCAATCTTCATAAGTAAAAGCGCCAGAAATCACCCATCCCGAGTATTAAATTTATCATTACCATTATATCAAAGTAAGGGCACTGCATTTATCCGGAGTCAACATAGATGCCACCTCCCGGAATTCCTCAGCCGTTACTCCCATGATTTTCTCAGCTGTAGAAGAGATATCATGTATTTCATTATAGTACATAATACTTTTCCCAAGTGACATAGCCCGACTTTCACGATGATCGGAGCTGACCAGAAGCTGCCCGCAATACTGCCTTTTAATCTTCTCAAACAATGTTGGAGATAGACACGATTGTGCAAGTCTGTCAAGCTCATTACCTATAAGCCTGCGACACTTCCCAACTACCGAAGGATCAGAACCGTAATAAATCAACATAAGACCACAATCACTCATCAGACTCACATTGCTCTCGACCGTATACACATATCCTCTCTTCTCCCTAAGTTCCCGATTAAGCCTTGAATTCATGCAGGGTCCACCGAGATAATTATTAAGAAGAAACAGGGCAAACCGTCTTTGATCCTGTCTGCCGAACACTCTTGCCCCAACTATGGTATTGGCCTGATGATTACCCATGTTTCTCACTTCATCAAACTGTTCCATAGCCGGCGGCAGGTTTCTATGATGCGTAGGATTCTCAAAATTCATGCCCGAGAAATATTTTTCAACAAGCCTGAACAGTTTATCCGGAGAGACCGGAGAGGTGCAATATATCACCATATTTCCCGGGGTATAATACTTGTCCAAGAAGCTCCTGCACTCATCACCTGACAAGTTCATGACACTTTCCTTACTCCCCAAAATATTGTGGGCAAGCCCTGAACCGGCATAGGCAAGCTCTTCAAATCCATCATATACAGAATCAGAAGGACTGTCGAGATAGCTGTTGATTTCTTCAATTACTACCTCTCTTTCCCTCTCTACTTCCTCTTTTGGGAAACAGCTCGACATAATTAAGTCGCCCAATAGCTCCAAAGCTCTCTCTTCATAGCCGGCAGGAGCATTGGTATAAATCATTGTCTCTTCTTTAGAAGTATACGCATTCAATTCTCCACCAACTACTTCCATTCTGTTGGCAATTTGCCAGCCCTTACGATTAGGCGTACCCTTAAAAATCGTATGCTCAACAAAATGGGCAAGCCCTTGGTGAGCGTCATCTTCATCTCGGCTCCCGGCATTAACCACAGCACCAATGTAGCTTACCATGCCGGAGGTTTGCCGACACACCATCCGCAACCCATTGTCTAACGTAAAAACTCTGTATGATTGATTCATAGCTATTTTCATTTCCCATTTTAGAGTGTGCAAAATTAATAAAAAATTCTGTAACTTTGCAGTCCCTGCCATGAGGTAACTCTATGGACGGAACCTATGTTGAACCGGCTATCAAATTATCCATTATGAATATCCACCGCGGTCCACTTTCCTTCTTCCTTATGGCAATTGCCATATTCCTGACAGTTTCGTCTGCCAATGCATCAAAAAATAGGGCTGCCTCACATGCCATACCCACTGAAGCATTGCATCAACTTTCTACTACTATTAACCACGCTTTGATTTATCAAAATAGGAAAATAGCCCATCTTGATTCTTTGAAATCTACACTTAGTTCTGAGAATCAGCCCATAAAGCAATGGGAAATCCTTATAGAAATCGCCACACAATACCGGCAGATGAATGCCGACTCCTCCATGCATTATGCAGAACGTGCATTGGCTGAATCAGAAATAATATCCGATAACTCCCGACGAATTCGAAGTCAGCTTTGTCTTGTCACAGCTGCCAGTACGGCAGGTATATTTACTCCTGCCGTTCACACTCTTGATTCAATCAGCCGATTACAATTATCTCAGGAAACAAGAATTGAGTTCTGGAAAGTGGCCCGTATATTATATTCCTATATGTCGGCATTTGTAAAAGGAGAGGGTAAATATGCAGAGATTTGGAAAAAGAGATATATCCAATGCGACGATTCCCTATTGGTTCTTCTACCTGAAAAAGATTCCTTCCGGAAGTTTATTTTTGCCGAACGTATGGTTTCAGATGCTAAATGGGAAAGGGCAAAAGCCCTACTTGAGCAATTACTCGCCTCGCATCAAAAAGAAAATAACATTTATGGTATGGCAGCCTATCAGTTGGCAATAGTATATAAAAATCTCGGAGCACCCACTAAATATGCGGAATGCCTCGCACTGTCGGCTGAAAGCGACATAATAGGATGTGTAAAAGAAGGAATTGCCTTACCAAATCTCGCAGAATGGCTATATGAAGAGGGAGATCTCAATAATGCATTCCGCTACATTAATTTTGCTCTTGAAGAAGCAAACAGCGGGAATATGAGAATGAGAACAGTTTCTATCGGGGCCAGCATGCCTCTGATAGATGAAGCCTATCGAAAAAAGATCGACCAATCAAACGATATGATGGTTGGCTATCTGATTATTTCAACAACCCTCTTGCTCATAGCTATAATTCTATCTGCCATTCTGGTAAAAAACATTAAAAGCTCAAAAGCTAAAGAACGGAAACTTGCCGTGACTTCTAAAAAACTTGAAGCTTATGTGGGCAACTTTATTGGGTTATGCTCAAATTATGCTTCTCGCCTTGACCAATTTGCGAAACTTGTAAGCCGTAAAATAAATGCCGGGCAAGGTGAAGAACTATTGAGACTGGTGGCCACCGGGAGATATAATGATGATGGTAATGAAACCTTCTACCGTCTCATAGACAAAGCGATTCTTGACATTTTTCCTGATTTTGTTGAGAGTATCAACACGTTGCTTCAACCCGATAAACAAATTGAGCTGAGATCGGATGAGCTATTGAGTCCTGAACTTAGAATCTATGCTTTTGTCAGACTCGGAGTAGACCAAAGCAACAAGATAGCTCAAATTCTCAACTATTCTCCAAACACTGTTTATTCCTATCGCAACAGAATGCGCAACCGTGCTATTGATCATGATAACTTTGATTCTGCAGTAGCAAATTTGGGAAATGAATCAGAGAATCAGGGGGTCTTTTTAGGGTAACAGGGGCACTTCCATTTCATTTTTAGTCAATATATATATATTTATTTATCGCCTATATTAAGATATTATATTGCATTGATAATCAATGCAATTTTACTTATATTGTCTATATTTGGACTATATTATCCCTTATAATACTTGCAAAATCGCTTCAAGCTCTTTAACTTTGCAACAGATCCTTCAGATTATAGGGTAAAACAGCCATCATTAACATATCTGCAAGGCTTCAAAAATTTAAAAATCAATTCCTCCAAAACAGTTATATGGAGAAATACAGCATAAAAATCATTAAAGGTAAAGAAGATTTAATCATTCCCGAATGTAGTAGGTTAAGGGTTGAAAGTATCGGGGTAAACTTATAAATTAAATAAATCGTTTATGTTAGGTTTGTAGAGATAATTTTGATTCGCGATGTGGCAGGCTTCTTGTGAAAGAAGTCTGTTTTGTTTTTCATAACCGTCATTTATATAAATATTCTCAATTTAGTCACACAATTTCTCCCATTTTATCGTTATATAATCAACCTGTATTTCAAATCCGACCATCTTGCTTCATTACTATAAAACGTAGATGGTTCATTACTTTTCCACTTACATAGATCAAAGGATATCATGAATAATACCCAAGACCCTATCTCCACAAATGGAATTGACGGTATAACCGACTATCGTCCGGAACATGTTCCTCATTGGACAATAAAGTTTCACAAATGGAGAAGAGCCCATATCCCGGATTATATTTTCGTGATCACCCTTGCTATTATCATAGGCATGCTGGCGGGATGTGCAGCCTATGTTTTTAAGCTTTCCATCTCATCCATCTCGAGTTTCTTCATCGGATTCATCAAAGATCACACTCTTAACTGGTGGATCATATTGACTCCAATTGCCGGAATATTGCTCACAGGCATTTTCACACGCTACATTATCCACACCAACCTTACTCACGGCGTTGCTCAACTCATCAGAGACCTGAAGCACAAAACTTACAGGCTACGCCACAACATAGTTATCTCACCCATTATAGGAGGTTCCATTACATTAGGAATGGGTGGTTCCGCCGGTGCTGAGGGGCCAATAGCTTATACAGGAGCTGCGATTGGAAGTAACGTGGGACAATTTTTCGGTCTTAATCCTAAGATGCTGAAAATATTGATAGGATGTGGCACAAGTGCAGGGATTGCAGGTATTTTTTCGGCACCTATAGGGGGCCTTATGTTTGCTCTTGAGTTGCTTCACATGGATCTAACGGTAAATGCCATTCTCGCTGCCACAGTGTCGTGCATGACCTCATTCCTTACCACTTACACACTTAAAGGGTTTCATACAGATTTATTTTTCTCACCCCTTGCCAATTTTGACCTTTCATTGATCCCAATGGTTATTTTTCTGGGTATCTTCTGCGGGCTTTACTCCATTTACTATTCCGCTATTAATACCCGCATGGATAAATTTTATTCAAGAGTCTCCAATCCTTGGATCCGGAATTTGATTGGCGGACTTTCACTTGGCCTAATTCTTTTCATTTTCCCGTCAATGTATAGCGTAGGATATCCTGTAGTTGACCATGTCATTAACGGCGATTATAGCGCAATTGCAAAGGGGTCAGTCTTAGAGGGGTTGGATTTCGGCAGCTGGAACCTCATTATAATAGCAGGAGGAATATTGATTCTGAAATGTTGGGCAGTGGCGTCCACAAACAGCAGCGGAGGCGTAGGAGGTGATTTTGCACCTACTCTTTTTGCCGGCAGCATGGCAGGATTCCTATTTGCGAGTCTCTGCAACACTTTATTTGGGACAAACTTACCAGTAGCATCATTTGGATATATCGGAATGGCAGGCGCGATGTCGGGCATTATCCAGGCACCACTCATGACCTTCTTCATAACGGTTGAAATGACCCACTCATATCATTTTGCTCTGCCACTTGCGATATGTGCTTCTTTTTCATACTGGACAGTCAAAGTCTACGGATTCGTCATTGGAAACTTCCATCCCCTCATTATCCACCACAAATGGTTCACCACCAGGCGCCCCGAGCCCACAGTTAACAGCACCAAATAAGCCACCGTCCACTCACCTCTACACCCCCTTCCCATCCTCTACTCTCCTCTTCCGCTATCCTCCCCTTTTCCTCTTCCCCTATCCTCCACTCTCCTCTTACTCTATCCTCCCTAAGCTACCCTCCTCCAATCTCTTTAGGCACCCCTCTCTCCCTAAACTCCTTAATCACCTTAATCTCATTAATCTCATTAATCTCCCCATCTCCTTAACCTCCCTTACCTCACCCAAAGAAATTCCAATTATTAGAAAAGGGCAGCCGGCTCGAAAGCCACTGCCCTTTTTCATAAAATAAGCAAATGTTTTATTATTTTATGGAGTGTTCGTCAGATTTATATCAAAATAATCACTTGCCAAGACGTGCGTTTTCACGCTCTATATAAGCATCGATTCCAAGACCGTTCCCAAGCTGGAAGGTTGGGAAATCATTCTTAATAGTCATGTAACATTCAAGTGCCTTGTCAAATTTATTCTGTGCATCGTATATATTAGCCTCTTTGAGAAGCACACGAGGAACGATCTGTTCGTTACCGTCAGCTTTATTAATGGCTTTGTTATATATGTCGAGCGCCTCGTCATATTTTTTAAGGTTCACATAGCAGTCACCGGTCAAAACCAGTGCATTTGCATTGAGTACGGGATCTGAAGAAGAGAAACGTGAAAGATAAGCGGCAGCCTCTTCATATTTTCCTTCATTATAGAGAGCCTCACCGGCACTAAGGGCAGCAAGATGACCTGCGTCATTACCTTTATATTGATCAGCCACCTGCATATATTGGGCGGCTGCAATGGAGTCATTACCTAAAGACTGAAGCTCTACTTTATTATAAGCTTCAAACGACTTTTCGAGTCTGGGGTTTCTGTAAATGAAAAGATAACTCAGGGTAAATGCAGCAACAACAAGGATAGCGCCTAATATCCAGACTATAATCTTTTTATTGTTTGCGATTTTGTCGCCTGCAGCGGTGAGCTGCATATTCATTTTGTCAATTGCATTCTCCTCCTGCTGATTCTGTTTCTGGGATGCCATTTCGTTGGTTTAGTTGTTATTGTCGTTTATGATAACGTGATGGTTACTATAAATTCCGGATCAATTTCTGGATTCTCACCCGCTCATAATGGCACACGAGACCTCCTTACCATCCGGTTTCGAGTCGCGAAATTAAGCATTTTTTATCTCAAAAACAATTTTTTTGGCTCTTTTTTATCTCTGAATCTAAATTTATAGTAATTTCGCAAAGATTTTGTTCATAAAACCATACTCTACAGGGTCACAATATGTCTTCGAAACAAACTCTCTCGCTTGATCAACGCTTGGGAATGAGGCTCTCTGCACAGCAACTTAGATTCGTTAAGTTGCTGGAATTCAATGCGCCCGAACTTGAAGAAGCCGTTGATAGAGAATTAGAAGACAATCCCGCGCTTGAGGTCTCCGAAAACAATCCGGATCCGGAACCTATTCTGCCAAAATATTCCCCCGGCAGTTATAACTCCTCTTCCGAAGACATATCTTCCTTCGATTTTGCACCTCCAGACTCCGGAGAATCGCTTTATGACAGCCTTCTGAATCAGATAACAGAAAGGAATCTCCCAGAAAAAGTCAGAATTGCAGCAGAATATATAATTGGTAATCTCGACTCCAACGGATATCTCAGACGCCCAATAGAAAATATCGTAAACGACATAGCATTCGGCCCGGGCATTGAGGTGTCGATCGAAGATGCGCATGCTGCACTCACCATCGTGCACGACCTCGAGCCATATGGAGTGGGTGCTATAGATTTACGCGAATGTCTTGAACTTCAGTTGCTTCATCAGCCTTCTTCCATCACGCGTGACGATGCCCTCGCCATAATACGCTATCAATTCGAGGCATTCTCAATGAAACACACGCATAAAATAATAGCAGGGTTGAAAATAGACAAGGAAAGGGCAAAAGAAGCTATTGACCTTATATTGTCCCTCAATCCCAAACCCGGCGCATCCATCAACGCCGAACCAACGAATGCCAATGTAGTCATTCCCGATCTAATCATATCAAATGAAGACGGTCAATTCTCAATCAGCACCAACAACCGCATCCCGGAATTGACTATCGACAAATCCTTCACCGAAGCCGTGAGGGAAATGGAAGCGGCTGCTGATAAAAAAGAGAAAAAAGGGCTGGAATTCATCACCTCACGGTTTAACGACGCAAGAGACTTCATCAGGATTCTCAAGCAACGTCAGGAAACGCTGATAGCCGTGATGACTGCCATAATGAAGATACAGAAAGAATATTTCGACACACAG
>CAZXHO010000070.1:0-9424 GCA_964640365.1 uncultured Sangeribacter sp.
ATGCATACCGCTGGCGTCCTGAAGGAGACCTTAAAGCTAAGCCTATTGATGAATACAAAGGTAAATGTCTTGCCGGAAAGGCCTTTCAAGTTATGATAGACAATAACCTTTGTTTCGATATCGCTTTATACCCCTATGAACTCGTCACCTATGGCGAAACCGGACAGGTATGCCAGAACTGGCTTCAATATCATCTGATAAAAAAATATCTTGAAGAACTCACCGATGAACAGACTCTCGTAGTGGAGTCAGGTCATCCTCTGGGTCTCTTCCCTTCCAAAAAAGATGCTCCGAGAGTTATCCTTACCAATGCAATGATGGTAGGCATGTTTGACAATCTCCACGATTGGCATGAAGCAATGCAGATGGGAGTAGCAAACTATGGCCAGATGACTGCCGGAGGCTGGATGTATATCGGACCGCAAGGCATTGTACATGGCACATTTAATACCATCCTGAATGCAGGTAGAATGAAACTTGGTATTCCGGAGAACGGTGATCTGTCAGGCCATCTTTTCGTTTCTTCCGGTCTCGGAGGAATGAGCGGCGCTCAGCCAAAGGCTGCAGATATTGCGGGTGCTACTTCCATAATAGCAGAAGTTGATGCTTCAAGAATTGAAACACGCAAGAATCAGGGATGGGTTCAAAAAGTCACATCATCCCTACCCCAAGCATTTGAATGGGCTGAAAAAGCCATGAAAGAAGGTAAAGCTTTATCTATTGCTTACCTTGGAAATGTAGTGGATTTACTGGAATACGCTGTCGAAAACGGGAAGAAAATAGAATTGCTAAGCGATCAGACCTCATGTCATGCGGTATATGAAGGAGGGTACTGTCCGGTAGGTCTTACATTTGAAGAGCGCACACGTCTGCTACACGAAAATCCCGAAGAATTCAAACGTAAGGTTGATGAATCGCTTCATAGGCATTTTAATGCAATTAAGGCCTTGACAAATAAGGGAACATATTTCTTTGACTACGGAAATTCGTTTATGAAAGCTATGTACGATGCCGGTGTCAAAGAGATATCCCGTAACGGAATTGATGAGAAAGATGGTTTTATATGGCCTTCTTATGTAGAAGATATTATGGGTCCAATGCTTTTTGATTATGGTTATGGTCCCTTCCGTTGGGTTTGTCTGAGCGGCAAACATGAAGATCTTATCAAGACCGATAAGGCTGCAATGGAATGCATAGATCCCAACCGCAGGGGTCAAGACCGTGACAACTATAACTGGATACGAGATGCTGAAAAGAACGCACTTGTTGTCGGCACCCAGGCTCGAATCCTCTATCAGGATGCTATGGGTAGGCTTAAAATAGCCCTTAAATTCAACGAAATGGTCAGAAATGGTGAAGTTGGTCCAATTATGCTCGGCAGAGATCATCATGATGTAAGCGGCACAGACTCTCCCTTCCGTGAAACTTCCAATATTAAGGATGGTTCAAATGTCATGGCTGATATGGCAGTTCAGTGTTTTGCAGGTAACTGTGCCAGAGGAATGAGCCTTGTCGCTCTTCATAACGGAGGAGGAGTAGGAATCGGTAAGTCCATAAACGGTGGATTCGGAATGGTATGCGATGGTTCTGAAATAGTAGATGAAATCCTTAAAAATGCAATGCTGTGGGACGTAATGGGAGGTGTTGCCCGTAGAAGTTGGGCAAGAAACGAGAACGCAATGTCTACTGTGAAAGAATGGAATGACACGCAATCTGCAAATGGTTTCATGATTACCGAACCTTTCATAGCAAATGAGGAAATGCTTAAATCTCTTGTAAACCAATGAGATTATTCATACTTAAAATTTGATATAATGAAAAAGATAATAGAATGTGTACCCAATTTCTCAGAGGGACGCGATAAAAATATCATAAACGCTATAGTTGAAGAGATTAAGAAGGGCGGAGAAGTAAGGGTACTTGACGTTGACCCCGGAGAAGCCACAAACCGTACAGTCGTAACTTTTGTAGGAGAACCGGAACCTGTTATTGAAGCTGCATTGAGAGGAATGAAGAAAGCTGCAGAACTAATAGACATGCGTCACCATCATGGTGCACATCCCCGAATGGGTGCCACTGATGTGTGTCCCCTTATTCCGGTAAGCGGTATAACATTAGAAGAATGTGCCGAATTAGCGAGGGTACTTGCAGAAAGAGCCTCTACGGAGCTTGGAATACCATGTTACTGCTATGAAGCTGCTGCGTTTAAACCGGAAAGAAAGAACCTTGCGGTTTGTAGAGAGGGAGAATACGAAGGCCTTCCGGAAAGAATGGGAAAAGAAGACAAGGGTCCTGATTTCGGTAACCGTGAATTTGATGAAAATGTAGCTAAAACAGGTTGTACTGCCGTGGGGGCAAGAGATTTTCTTATTGCTGTCAACTTCAATCTTAACACTACCTCCACACGTCGTGCCAATGCTATAGCTTTCGACGTTAGAGAAAAAGGCCGTCCTCAAAGGGAAGGAGGAAAACCAAACGGTAAAAAGATTAAAGATGCCGAAGGTAACGTCATTATGATTCCCGGAACACTCAAGGGAACCAAAGCTATAGGATGGTTTATTGATGAGTACGGCATTGCACAGGTTTCCATGAATATTACAGATATTGCAGCCACTCCCCTACATATAGCATTTGATGAAGTTTCAAGAGCTGCTTCTGCAAGAGGTTTAAGAGTGACTGGAACTGAAATTGTAGGACTTGTGCCTAAACGCACTATCATTGATGCCGGCAAGTATTATCTCGCCAAACAACAGAGGTCGTTAGGTATCGCTGAAGATGAAATAATCAAGATAGCGGTCAAGTCTATGGGGCTTGATGAACTGAAACCGTTTGTCCGAGGCGAGAAGATTATCGAGGACATGCTTGAGGACAACAATTCTAAAAAGCTTGTCGATATGACTTGTAAAGAATTTGCAGACGAAACCGCTTCTGAATCCCCTGCTCCCGGAGGAGGAAGTATTTCAGCATACATGGGTGCTTTGGCAGCAGCTCTCGGCACTATGGTTGCCAATCTATCCGCACATAAACCGGGTTGGGATGAACGATGGAAAGAATTTTCAGATGTGGCTGAAAAAGGAAGGAAACTTCAAGATCGCCTCATTGCTCTCGTGGATGAAGATACAGAAGCTTTCAACAGAATAATGGCAGTGTTTGCTATGCCCAAAAAAACACCTGAAGAGAAAGCAGAGAGAGCTGCAGCTCTTGAAAAAGCAACACTATATGCTACAGAAGTACCCTTGAAAACCATGAAGGCATCCTATGAATGCTTTGATGTGCTGGAAGCTATGGCTGAGAAAGGTAATCCTGCTTCCGTGAGTGATGCCGGAGTTGGTGCACTCGCAGCCAGAAGTGCCGTGCTGGGTGCTAACCTGAACGTTAGGATAAATGCTGCTTCCCTTAAAGACAGACAGAAGGCAGATGAAATTATCGAGAAGGCTTCCGAAATAGCAACAGCAGCAATTGCGAGAGAGCAGGCTATCTTGGAAAAGGTAGGTAAAGTTATAGATAAGAATTGATTATTCACCATAAAGATGAATAACATTATCATAAGAAATGCAACTATTTTTACGCCACTTGGTAAAAAGGCTGTGAAAGGAGAAAACATGTCTCACCTTTCACGGTTGGAAAGAGGCGCGATAGTTATTGAAAACGGAATTATTACATACGTTGGTGAAGAGACAGCATTTCCCGATGTCAATAAGAAGGATTTCACAATCTTAGAAGCTGAAGGCAAAGCTGTTCTTCCCGGATTTGTAGATTCTCATACCCATCTTATATTCGGAGGATTCAGGCCACAGGAATTTGAATGGAGACTTAAAGGCGAATCATACATGAGCATAATGGAGCGCGGTGGTGGCATACAGTCTACTGTAAATGCCACTCGTTGCGAAGATCCTGAATCTTTAGCTGCAAAGGCTCAGTGGTTCATCGACCGAATGAGTGAAATGGGTGTCACTACAGTTGAAGCAAAAAGTGGTTATGGACTTGATCATGATACGGAGATAAAGATGTTGGAAGCCATACGGCTTTTATCTGCAAAAAAAGATCAGAAAATCGGCATTGTCTCTACTTATCTCGGTGCTCATGCAGTGCCCAAAGAATATAAAGGAAGAACCTCCGATTATGTAAATTTCATAATCACGGAAATGTTACCCGCAGTTAAAGGGAAAGCAACTTTTTTTGATATCTTTACAGAAAAAAATGTTTTTGAAATCGAAGATTCCAGAACATTGCTGACGGCAGCTAAAAATGCCGGTTTTAAACTAAAGCTCCACGCTGATGAAATAGTTACTTTAGGAGGTGGCGAACTGGCAGCTGAAATGAAAGCTGTTTCAGCGGATCATCTACTTCATGTAAGCGATCAGGGAATAAAAGATATGGCTGAAAATAATGTAGTTGCCACTTTATTGCCCCTTACTGCTTTTGCACTTAAAGAGCCATACGCCCCGGCTCGTAAATTCATCGAAGCCGGAGCTGCAGTGGCACTTGCTACAGATTTAAATCCCGGTAGTTGCTTTTCAGGTTCCATACCTTTGACTATTGCACTCGCCTGCATTTATATGCAAATGTCTATTGAAGAAACCATCTGCGCACTCACAATAAACGGCGCTGCCGCATTGGACATGGCAGATAAAATCGGATCAATAGAAATCGGGAAAAAAGGAGATCTGATAATACTCGAATTCGACGATATCAAAATGCTCCCCTATTATGTTGGAATGAATTGCGTTAATACTACTATTCATGACGGTAGAATAGTATATTCAAGCGTAAAATAAATAAACTTAATATATAAGTAGCTAAAAATTATTGAAGATATCTAAGCGAAGTATTTTGGAGGTTATTTTTTAATTAGAATAAAGGTATTCAGCGTGCTAAATAATGAATGCCGACAGATAAATAAAAATTGATCCAAAAGACAAACAAGGCTGCATTCACATGAAAGGCTACTTATTATATTATCAAATGGTTAAATTTTAGAAGCTACATATCTTCTCTTTATGAGTAAAATGGAAACATACGCAATAGGATCAGGTCTTCTGACCTATGATATAATTGAAAAAATACTGAAAGACGGCACAAAGCTAACTCTCTCTGAGGAAGCAAAGAAAAAAATTCAGCACTGTCGCGATTATCTTGATAAAAAAGCTGAAAACCATTCTGCTCCCATCTATGGTGTAACTACAGGATTCGGATCATTGTGCAATAAACACATTTCTAAAGAGGAGCTGTCTACCCTTCAGGAAAATCTTGTTAAAAGCCATTCCTGCAGCGTAGGAAAACCTGTAGATAAAGATGTAGTAAAACTAATGCTTCTTTTAAAAGCCCATGCTCTGTCAATGGGCTTTAGCGGAGTTCAGTTAAGAACTGTGGAACGTATCATCGACTTCTATAATAATGATATATTCCCTATAGTTTACGATAGGGGTTCTCTTGGTGCTTCCGGCGACCTCGCTCCCCTCGCAAATCTATTCCTTCCACTCATCGGCGAAGGAGAAGTAATGTATAAAGGTAAAAAGTATACAGGGAAAGAGATTTTAGATAAATTCGGCTGGAAACCAATCAAACTACAATCTAAGGAGGGACTTGCCCTTCTCAATGGAACTCAGTTTATGAGCGCCAACGGAATTAAGGCTCTCATCGATGCCTGGCACCTTGTTAATTGTTTTGATCTGTTCGGAGCAATGAGTCTTGAAGCATACGATGGAAGAATCGAACCGTTCTGGGAGGGTCTTCACCGAGTGAGACCACACAAAGGCCAGATAGAAACGGCCGAAATTTATAGAAAGATTCTGAAAGGTAGTGAAATAATAGAACGAGACAAGCAACATGTTCAAGACCCCTACTCTTTCAGATGTATCCCTCAGGTACACGGAGCTGTTAAAGATGCCATGCACCACGTCACAGAAGTGCTTCACACCGAAATTAATTCAGTTACCGATAATCCTACAGTTTTTCCTGATGAAGATATGGTTGTAAGTGGTGGAAATTTCCATGGTGAACCCATTGCTCTCGTATTCGATTACATGGGCGTTGCACTTGCAGAACTTGGTAATATATCCGAACGAAGGGTGGCTCAGCTTATTCTCGGTCAAAGAGGGCTTCCGGAATTTCTTGTGGCTAAACCGGGATTGAATTCAGGCTTCATGATCCCTCAATATGCTGATGCATCTCTCGTAAGTCAAAACAAAATGTATGCATGGCCTGCTTCCTGCGACTCTATTGTAAGTTCAAACGGTCAGGAAGACTTGGTATCAATGGGTGCCAATGCAGCAACAAAATTGCATAAGATAATCGATAACCTAAAGATAATTGCGGTTATAGAATTAATGAACGCCGCTCAGGGTATAGATTTCCGAAGACCATTGAAATCATCTCCCATGATAGAAAAAGTTATGGAAGATTATCGAAAAGAGGTTCCTTTTGTAGAGGATGATGTCGTGATGAACGATTATATACGCCTGTCTCAGGAATTTCTTGAAAACTATGCGATTGAAATAGAAAAATAATAAGGAATCAAGTATGTGAAAAATGTGATTTATCCCCTCGGTGATCAATTTTTGAATAAATAATCACCAAGGGGATAAATTTTTCATATTTCATAATTCATCTCTGATAATTAGCGGTGACCCGTTTCCCCATTCACACTCGGTAGAAGTGGCGAAATTGAAATTAAATTTTGCAATCCCCAAGTCTATTAGATTTTTCGGATTTGACTCATCAACTCCGGCACATAGAGACTGAATCCCCGGCTCTTCATTCAAGAATACTCTAACCGGACGCTTATTCAATGACAAAGGGGCACAAGCCACTGCCTCAAGTCCAACTTTCAACATTGGGAATTTCTCTATGGCTAATGGTAGTCTGTCTTTGGGTTCAAAAAACTGTTCGGAAGACATTTTTTTTGCATGAATCATCTTAACCAACATGCGGGCAAGAAAACGCGTTTTTTCATCAGGATAACCAAACAGTACTATGAAAAGCAATTGTTCTCCTGCGCGTATCTGTGCCTTCACTGCATTCTTGTTATAGGTGCCTCCGACAAAACATGTTCCCAGTCCAAGTTCTACTGCTCTGATCACAAATTTCTCGGCAAAATATCCTGCACGTTCCAAAGCGTTTGGAGTAGCTGTGTCCACTACTGCAGCAAGAAAGTTTCTTGGGTTAATGAAAGCTCCATAACTTTTACTGAAACCATTCATTGGATCAGGATCTTCAGTAAAGAGCTGAAATCTCATTCCTTGCTCATGGGTATTAGTCATAGTGACTTCAGCTTTCAGTCTATTTACTATATCTTTGGAAATGGCATCAGATGTAAAAGAACGAACGGAATGGCGCTTATGTAATAACTGTAATTTATCCATGTCGCAAAAATTAATTCCTTTTTTCAAGTCTTACTACATTCTCGACATGATGGGTATGAGGAAACATATCCACCGGTTGAACAGCAGTCACCTTATATTTTGCATCGAGAAGAGCTATATCTCGCGCCTGAGTGGCTGGATTACAGCTTACATACACTATTACTTCTGGGGCTGCATTCAGAATAACTTTTATTACATCTTCGTGCATACCGGCACGTGGTGGATCAACTATCATTACGTCAGGAGCTCCATGAGTCTTAACAAAATCATCTGTCAGAATATCTTTCATATCTCCGGCAAAAAACTCAGTGTTGTCGATTCCGTTAACTCTACTGTTAAGTGGAGCATCATCAATTGCTTCCTTCACATATTCAATTCCAATAACTTTCTTAGCCTGTCGGGCCACGAAATTCGCAATCGTACCGGTGCCTGTATATAGATCGTAGACAAGAGGTTTTTCATCTTTACTATGTCCGAATTTATCTAATTCGGCAAAATTTCTGGCAACTTTGTACAAGTTGTATGCCTGAAGTGAATTGGTCTGATAAAAAGATTTGGCATTAATTCTGAATTTCAAACCTTCCATCTCCTCTTCTATGTATTCAGGTCCTGAGAAAGGTATTATTTCCTGATCACTGATGGAATCATTGAGTTTTTTATTCACTACATATAACAAAGAAGTGATTTCCGGAAATCTCATTTTAAGGGCATTCATGATGGCTTCGATTGAATCCTTATCATCTTCCCCAAATGTAACACATACCATGATCTGACCCGTAGATGCTATTCTTAACATCAAAGTGCGAAGCAGACCCTTATTGTTTTTAATATTATAGAATGAATAACCCTTGGAATCTGCATAGTCATAAAGGAAATTGCGTATTTCATCACCTTTGTTATCCTGAAGATAGCATTGATCTATGTGAAGCACTTTATCAAAGGCACCCGGGATATGAAAACCCAGAGCGTTATTGCTGTCAGTAAATTCCTTTCCTGACTTGATTTCTTCCCAAGGTCTCCATTTCTTATCAGAAAATGTGTATTCCATTTTATTTCTATATCCCCATACGTTTTCCGAACCAAGTGTTTCTCCAATGGCGGGAAGTTCTACCTTTGCAATTCTTTCGAGAACATCAACAACCTGCTGCCTTTTGTGTTTTAATTGTTCCTCATAAGGAAGATGCTGCCATTTGCAACCTCCACAATTCCCAAAGAAATGACATTTTGCCTCAACACGGTTAGGAGAAGGAGCTACCAGTCTCGTTATATGAGCCTCCGCATAATTATGTTTCTTTTTATCAAGCTTTAAATCAACTACATCTCCCGGGGCAGCATAAGGAATAAAAACAACAATGGGCGATTCATCGGTTTCTTTAAGCTTTATCCTTGCCAATGCTTTACCCTCTGCAGCCACACCGGTCACCTCTATATTGCAAATTTCAGGTAATTCTTTTCTTTTTCTTGCCATCTGTCATAAATTTATACTGCAAAATTAGTAAAATTCCTAATATTATATTAAATTTGCACATGGGAAAACTATATACAGCGTTAATAAGATAAGAGAGCGTCAATATGCCTGTTCCTACAGGTGGATCATTTAACCGGCCTTGTATATTTCTTTCTGATTTATATGCAGATAAGAGCTTTTAATTACATCATCTATTACTCCGGTCTCTACTTCTGCATATGAACATTTTGAAATGTTTTAATAATCACATCGCATCGAAATAACAGAATTTATAATTTTGATATATAAGTGATAAATTAGTAAAGGCACATATAAGTGATACAGTTGAACTTATAATTTCTTTTATTATATCTACGCAAGTCGAAACATCATATCCGACTATATTTGTACTTATTCTAACATCATAAGAAGATAATGGGTTATTTATTAGACATAATGCATTATTCCATGGGTTCCATATTTTGGGGTATTCTCATGGGAATTTTCTTTCTCGCTGTTTTTTTCCTTCTCATAAAGGGATTTTACAGAGATGCTGAACTCACTCCCGTACCCTACATTACAGGAGCTGGGCTCGGTATTTTGTTGATGATAC
>CAZXHO010000071.1:0-9355 GCA_964640365.1 uncultured Sangeribacter sp.
TTTTTGCCATCCACCTGTAAGTATCGTGATTATTACTGATATTGATACTCCTACCGAAGAGGCTGTAAATAAAATCAAAGCCGTAGAGAGACCTCGAAATCTTGTTAGCAAGGTAAGTTGTAAAAAACGCTGGTTCTCACGTACACCGAATCATAAGCATGATATCGTGGCTATAGACTGTGGCATGAAATACAATATGGTGCGCAGTCTTAATAATCACAATTGTAATGTCACTGTTGTGCCTTGGAATACTCCGGCAGAAAAAATACTTGCTTTCAATCCTGACGGAGTTCTGATTTCCAACGGCCCGGGGTCGCCTGAAGATGTTCCCGAAGTTGTCGAGACTATCCGTCAACTTCGTGGTAAAGTCCCAATGTTTGGAATTTGTCTCGGTCATCAGCTGATAGCACTCGCCTACGGAGCAAAAATCGGTATCATTAATCCTGGACACCGTGGCGGAAATCATCCTGTTAAGGAACTGAAAACTGGGAAAGTTCTCATAACCTCGCAAAACCATGGATACGCCGTGAAAAAAGAGTCAGTGGAAGAAACTCCTCTCGAAATAACTCACATTAATCTTCTTGACGGAACTGTGGAAGGGTGTGAATGTGCAGAAGATAAGGTTATATCAGTACAATTTCATCCAGAAAGTGCACCCGGTCCTCAGGATTCTATATATCTTTTCGATAAATTCATACAAATGATCCCCGAGGTCAAAAAATAAATTTAAAAGAAAAACGATCATCTAACAGGAGAAGACAATGCCAAAACGTAAGGATATAAAGAAAGTAATGGTAATCGGTTCAGGACCGATCGTTGTAGGCCAGGCAGCCGAATTTGACTACGCGGGAACACAGGCATGTTCCGCCTTGAAAGAGGAAGGTTATGAAGTGGTGCTGGTAAATTCCAACCCTGCCACCATAATGACTGATCCTGAGATTGCTCATAAGGTGTATATGGAACCTCTCACTTTAGAATATGTGGCAAAAATAGTCCGCTATGAACGTCCCGATGCCATCGTTCCGGGCCTTGGCGGACAGACCGGGCTGAACCTTGCCGTACAACTTGCCAAGAAAGGAGTGCTGGATGAATGTGGAGTGGAGATACTCGGCACTTCATTCGAAAGTATTGAGCGGGCTGAAGACCGTGAACTTTTTAAAGAATTGTGCGAGAGCATCGGTGAACCCGTCCTTCCGAGCGATGTGGCGAATAGTATTGAACACGGAGTTGAAATTGCCCGTAAAATCGGTTATCCCGTCATTCTTCGCCCTGCATTTACTCTTGGTGGAACCGGTGGCGGTTTTGCCGACAATGAAGCTGAACTGCGCGAACTGATGCGTACTGCACTCGAAATTTCTCCGGTTCATCAGGTGTTGGTTGAGAAAAGTATCAAAGGATTCAAGGAGATTGAGTTTGAGGTAATGCGTGATGCTAACGACACTGTAATTGCCATATGCTCTATGGAGAATCTGGATCCCGTGGGAGTGCATACCGGTGACTCCATTGTAGTTGCACCGGCTCAAACCCTTACCAACAAAGAATACCAACTACTACGCGACAGTGCTCTGAAGCTAATTAGAGCTCTGAAAATAGAAGGAGGATGCAACGTTCAATTCGCTCTTGATCCACTGTCGTTCGATTACTATCTTATAGAAGTCAATCCAAGGGTATCGCGCTCTTCTGCCCTTGCTTCCAAAGCATCCGGTTATCCCATTGCACGTGTGAGCGCAAAGATTGCCGTAGGATTGCATCTTGACGAAATTGATCTTGGACATGTGCCGGCAAGCTTTGAACCCGCACTCGACTATGTCGTGACTAAAATAGCCCGTTTCCCATTCGATAAATTTGCAGATGCCTCAAACGAACTTGGTACACAAATGAAAGCAACGGGAGAAGTGATGAGCATTGGCAGGACAATGGAAGAATCACTTCTGAAAGCTGTACGATCTCTCGAAACTGGTGTATGTCACATCTACCATAAAAAATTTGATACTATGACGGTAGATGAGATGCTTGAATATATCCGTAAAGCTACTGACGACCGCATTTATGCTCTAGCAGAACTTATGAGAAGAGGTGTGGACAATGGAATTATCTACAACCGTACTATGATTGATATGTTCTTCCTCGATAAGATTAAGAACATAGTTGACCTTGAGCGTCTGGTTAAGGATAATCCCTTAGACATTTCTGTTCTCAGAGAAGCAAAGACCATAGGCTTCAGCGACAAATATATTGGTCAGCTATGGGGAATGTCAGAATCGGAAGTATATCTTTTGCGTAAGGCTAATGGCATAAAGCCAGTATACAAAATGATCGATTCGTGCGGGGCGGAATTCCATGCGAAAACAAATTACT
Organism: uncultured Sangeribacter sp.; assembly: GCA_964640365.1. Classification (GTDB taxonomy): domain Bacteria; phylum Bacteroidota; class Bacteroidia; order Bacteroidales; family Muribaculaceae; genus Lepagella. The sequence continues at coordinate 2,359 of CAZXHO010000071.1, forward strand.
TCTATTCAACCTATGACTGGGAAAATGAATCAATCCCGACTGATCGCAAAAAAATAGTTGTCTTGGGATCAGGTCCTATACGTATCGGACAAGGTGTTGAATTCGATTATTCTACAGTTCACGCAATATGGTCTATACGTAGAGCCGGTTATGAGGCTATAATCATCAACAATAATCCTGAAACCGTCTCAACTGACCATACCACCGGAGATAAGCTATATTTTGAGCCGCTCACCGTGGAGGATGTAATGAATGTGCTCGATCTGGAGAAACCTGACGGAGTGATCGTATCTCTGGGAGGACAGACGGCAATCAACCTTGCAGAACCGCTTGCAGCTCTTGGTGCTCCTATAATCGGTACTGATATCGAGGCCATAAGAAACGCGGAAGACCGCGGATGTTTTGAGGCTATCATGGAGAAACTTGAAATCCCCCAGCCCGAAGGGGTGGCTGTAACCGATATCGAAGATGGTGTCAAGGCCGCTGAAAAGATCGGTTATCCGGTGCTTGTTCGACCCAGCTATGTACTTGGAGGAAGAGCGATGCAGATAGTTAGCAACGAGGAACAGCTGCGGCGTTATCTCCATACGGCTGTGGAGGTAAATGTAGAACATCCCGTTCTCGTTGATAAATACATAATGGGGAAGGAATTGGAAGTAGATGCCATATGTGATGGCGAAAACGTGTTTGTGCCCGGTATTATGGAGCATGTTGAGCATACGGGCGTACACTCCGGAGACTCAATCAGTGTGTACCCGACTTTCAGCGTCAGCCCACAGGTAAAAAAGACAATTCTCGACTATACAGTGCGTCTTGGAAGAGAAATCGGCATAAAAGGGTTATATAATATTCAATTTATTGTTGATGGCAAAGAAAATGTATACGTGATTGAGGTAAATCCACGTTCTTCTCGTACAGTGCCTTTCATTTCTAAAGCTACAGGGGTGCCTCTTGCACATATCGCCACTCAGGTAATGCTCGGGCAGTCTTTACCTGCTCAAGGGATAGACTACCTCTATCCGGAAGAGAAGAAACGCTGGTTTGTAAAGACTCCCGCTTTCTCTTTTGCCAAACTTAGGGGTGTGGATTCTTACCTTTCCCCGGAGATGAAATCTACCGGAGAAGCAATCGGATATGACAAGTCACTTAAGAGGGCTCTCTACAAGTCTTTGCAGGCTTCAGGAATGACTGTCGCCAACTATGGGACTATTTTGGTCACAATAGGAGATTCTGACAAGGAAAGGGCGCTGCCGCTTATTCAGAGATTCTATAAACTCGGTTTTAATATCGAGGCAACTCGTGGAACTGCTGAATTTCTACGTTCTCACGGCATCCGCACACGCCTGATGCACAAACTGAGTGAAGGGAGCAACGATATTGTCGACTCTTTGAGACAAGGACACGTAAATTATGTGATAAACACTATGGAATTGAGTGCAGATCACTCTCACCACGACGGTTACCACATCCGGCGAGCTGCAGTAGATAATAATATCACGGTATTTACATCGCTTGAAACTGTAGAAGTGCTCCTCGATGTCTTGGATGACATAACAATGAAGGTTTCAACAATAGATGCAGAAGATTAACCTTGACATATGAATATCAAAGGAAAATATATCATTATCAGTAACCGTCAGTGCACCCATAAAACATGGGTAATGACACTGGGTGGAGATACGGAAGCCATCACGGCACCCGGACAGTTTGTAAACATTGCCATTCCCGGATTATATCTCAGGCGCCCTATCTCCATTTGCGATTATTCCCATGAGCGCGGTGAAATAGTTCTCTTGTATGACGTTGTGGGAGAAGGCACGAAAGCCATGGGCCGGATGAAACATGGCGATTCCGTAGACATGCTTAACGGGCTTGGAAACGGGTTCTCCCTAAATACAGCTTCTGAGCATCCGCTTTTGCTTGGAGGTGGAATTGGTTGTGCGCCGCTTCTAAATCTTGCAAGAGCTCTAAAACGTATTGGAAAATCTCCGATAGCGGTCTTGGGATATAATACCGCAAAAGATAGTTTCGGCATGGATAAATGGTTTGAGGAGATTGGTGTCGAAGCTTATATAGCCACTGTAGATGGTTCTGTCGGAACAAAAGGATTTGTAACCGACGTCATAAGGGAAAAGAAATTGAAGGGAGATTATTTCCATGCCTGCGGACCTATGCCAATGTTGAAGGCATTGTGTACAGGTTTGGATATGCCCGGAGAGGTTAGTATTGAAAGCCGAATGGGATGTGGATTCGGCGCGTGCATGTGCTGTAGTGTTGAGACAGCAGATGGAGCGAAAAGAATATGTAAGGATGGTCCGGTTTTCAGAAAGGAGGAGCTAATATGGAAATGAACGAAAAAGATCTTTCTGTCTCCCTCAGTGGTGTGACGCTTCAGAATCCCGTAATTCCCGCATCCGGTTGTTTCGGATTCGGATACGGAATGTCTGAATTTTACGATATTAATATTCTCGGATCCATTTCATTTAAGGGTACAACCCGTGAAGCGCGTTTCGGCAACCCTTTGCCGAGGGTGGCTGAGTGTAATGCCGGACTTATTAATTCTGTCGGATTACAGAATCCGGGAATAGATGAGGTAATTGCCGATGAACTTCCTAAAATGCGGGCTGCGTTTAATCAACCCATTATTGCCAACATCAGCGGATTTTCTATTGATGAATATGTGGAATGTTGCGAGAAGATTGATAAGGAAAAACAGGTGGCTATCATAGAACTCAATGTGAGCTGTCCTAATGTGCATGGCGGTGGCATGAGTTTCGGTACAAGCTGCGACTCGGTAGCAGACGTTGTAAAGGAAGTAAAAAAGGTTATCACCAAACCTCTGTACGTCAAGCTGACTCCTAATGTGACAGACATTGTGGCAATCGGGAAATCGGCTGTCGAGGCGGGAGCCGACGGGCTTTGTCTGATAAACACTTTGCTCGGTATGCGAATAGACATTAAAAGACGATGCACTGTAATTGCCAATCGTATGGGTGGATTTTCAGGCCCTGCAGTTTTCCCAGTGGCGGTGAGGATGGTGAATCAGGTTGCTCATAACTGTGGTGTACCGGTTATCGGCTGCGGAGGTGTCTCATCAGCTTCTGATGTAATTGAGATGATGATGGCAGGGGCTACTGCTGTAGAAGTCGGAGCAGCAAATCTTGTTAATCCCTATGCTTGTAAGGAGATTATTGAAGAACTTCCTGTAATTATGCAAAATCTTGGGATATCATCTCTTTCTGAAATAATCGGAATTGTCTGAAAAACAATAATGCTGACTGAGCTTCCCATACTCTATTAAGAAGCTTAAGTCAGCATTTCTTATCTAATGTCTCTCAGTCTAAATGATAGACCATGGGGGAATTAACCAAAGTTGTAAAAATTAAAATAAAAAGTATATGAATGCTAAAGATGTGATTATAGCATGCGATTTCGGTTCAGCGGACGCATGTCTTGCATTTCTCGACAAGTTCAAAGACGAAAAGCGTAAACCATTCCTGAAAATCGGCATGGAATTATATTATGCTGCAGGTCCGGAAATTGTAAAGGAATTGAAAAAAAGAGGTTTCAAGATTTTCCTTGACCTAAAACTTCATGATATTCCAAATACAGTAAAGAAGGCGATGAAGGTTCTTTCCAACCTTGACGTCGACATGGTTAACGTACATGCAGCCGGAACTGTAGAAATGATGCGAGCCGCTCTTGAAGGTCTCACTCGCGAAGATGGAACCCGGCCTTTGCTGATTGCGGTTACTCAGCTCACTTCTACTTCAGAAAAGGCTATGCGCGAACAGCTTTTAATAGACGCTTCAATTAACGACACGATTGCTCAATATGCTAAGAATGCTAAGGAAGCCGGGCTTGACGGAGTTGTGTGCTCGCCTCTGGAGGCAAGTCTTGTAAAGGAGGCCTGTGGCAACGATTTTATGACAGTGACACCCGGAATCAGATTTGCAGATTCCAAAACCGATGACCAAGTACGTATCACCGATCCGGCAAAAGCTCGTGAAATAGGATCTGATTATATCGTGGTTGGCCGTCCAATTACTGCCGCTGAAGATCCCGTAGCGGCGTATAACCGTTGTGTTAAAGATTTTCTTGCATTATAATTTATTTCTTAAACTTCGATAATAACCAAAACATCTATATGGATACTGCAAAAAAAGTAGCTGCCGAGCTTCTTGGTATTAAGGCTGTGTTTCTCAGTCCGGCAAAACCATTTACATGGGCAAGTGGCTTAAAAAGTCCTATCTATTGCGATAATCGTTTTATCTTAACGGCTCCTAAAGCACGCAAGGTTGTTGAAGAAGCTATAGCAAAGACAGTTGAGGAGAAATTTCCGGAAGCTGAAGTGCTGATGGGAACAAGCACTGCGGGCATCGCACATGCCGCCATTGCAGCCTGGATTCTAAACAAACCAATGGGATATGTACGCGGAGGGAATAAGGATCATGGACGTGGAAACCGCATTGAGGGCAAACTGGAACCGGGTCAGAAAGTGGTGGTGATAGAAGATTTAATCTCTACTGCAGGAAGCTGCATTGAGGTTGTCGAAGCTCTTCGTGAGGCAGGTGCGGAGGTGCTCGGAGTAGTTAGCATATTTACATATGGAATGAAGAAGGGGCTTGACCGTCTTGCCGCTGCAAATGTTATAAATTACTCACTCTCAAATTTTGACACACTTTGTGAAGTAGCGGTAGAAGAAAAATATATTACTCCTGAAGAAGAGAAACGCCTCAAGAAATTCATGGCGAATCCATCAGATGAATCTTGGATGGCTTGATGTCGACAGGTTTATTCCCTGATCAATATTGACATGTACAAAATGTTGAATATTAATTTCAAATCCTCATACATATGAAGCATCTTATCGATCCGACAGATCTCTCAAAACAGGAACTTGAAGAGATAATTGATCTTGCACTCGATATTATAGACAACAGACAGAAATATTCTGAAGTCTGCAAAGGTAAGAAGCTCGCTACTTTGTTTTATGAGCCTTCTACCCGTACCCGTCTGAGTTTCACTGCCGCTATGATGGAGCTTGGTGGTAATGTTCTCGGTTTTTCCGATGCTAAGAATTCTTCTGTGAGCAAGGGTGAAACCTGTGCTGACACCACAAAGGTAATAAACTGCTTTGCTGATGTTATAGCTATGCGTCATTTCGAGGAAGGGGCGGCTACTGTATCGGCTATGAATTCTCAAATTCCGGTGATTAATGCCGGGGACGGTAGTCATAGTCATCCGACTCAGACTCTCACTGACCTCCTTACGATTAAACGCGAAATCGGAAGGTTTGACAATATTACAATTGGATTTTGCGGAGACCTTAAATTCGGACGCACCGTACATTCACTTATCAAAGCTCTTTCCCGCTATAAAGGTGTGAAGGTCGTACTCATTGCTCCTGAACAGCTGCGTTTGCCCGACTATATGAAACAAGAAGTATGCGAGATGAACGGAGTTCCTTATAAGGAAGTTGACACTATGGAGGAAGTGATGGGAGAACTGGACGTCCTCTACATGACACGTGTTCAGAAAGAGAGATTTTTCGATGAAGATGAGTATGATCGCGTAAAGGATTTCTTCATCCTTGATGCAGAAAAACTAAAAGCTGCCCGTCCGGAGATGCGTATTCTGCATCCATTGCCGCGAGTAAACGAAATCAGTGTAGATGTTGATGCCGATCCGAGGGCGGCTTACTTCCGTCAGGTAGAAAATGGCAAGTTCGTTCGTATGGCGTTGATTGTGAAGTTACTGGAATGGGCAAAAGATCCGAATAAGAAAACCAAGCTGGTGCCTGACGATGCTGTGCGTAATAAGTTTATTTGCCGAAACAAGCGATGCATCTCCAATATGGAAGTCGGTGTGGACAGTCTATTCAGACCCGCGCACGATCATTCCGGAGATTACCGCTGCGTTTATTGTGAATCAAAGCCCAAAAAACCGGAAATCTAAAACTCAAACAGGATAGGGAGATTAAGGAGGAGATAAGGAGATTAAGGAACTAAGGAATTTAAGGAATAAGGTGTTTAAAGTGTTTAAGGTCATTAAGGTGTTTAAGGTGTTTAAAGTGTTTAAAGTGTTTAAAGTCAACCTGCCTTAAGCTCCTTAAGCTCCCTAAACTCCCTAAGCTCCCTAAACTCCCTTTCTCCCTCTCTGCTATTTAACCATTCTAATCCCTTTTTATCGCTCATGAGTAATCCTAAAGAATTGGTTCCGCATGCTCCGGATCCTAAAAAGCTGCTAAGCTATCAAAAAGCTGATACGATCTTTCAGATCACCTACTATTTCATAACCCATTTCCTCGCAAAATCTGACCGCACTACAGACCAGATGTTACAAGCTGCCAGAAGTGGCAAACAGAACATCATGGAAGGATGCGCTGCCTCCGTTACGTCTACTAAAATTGAAATCCATCTGCTGAATGTCGCCAAGGCAAGTCTCAAAGAGCTCATAACTGACTATGAGGACTACCTTAACACAAGAGGATTTTCCAAATGGGAAAAAGACAGTATTCAATACGAAAAAATGCGCGAACTCGGCAAAACACATAACGATGCGCAATATTTCATGAATTTGATCACTACGCGTCCTCCCGAGACAATCGCAAATATGGCAATTATACTCCTTAATCAAGCTGATTACCTTCTTTACCGGCAAATTCAAAGCAAGGCAAAAGACTTTCTGAAAAATGGCGGCTTCTCAGAACGAATGTACAAACTGCGACAGCAATCGCGCACGACTCCGCCGGATAAATAAATCTGATGCTTAAGGAGATGAGGTGTTTAGGGTGTTTGCTTAAGGAGATAAGGTGCTTAGGGTGTTTAGGGTGTTTAAGGAATAAGGAGCTTAAAGAATAAGGTGTTTAATGAGTTTAAGGTGATTAAGGTGATTAAGGTCTGACAGCCCCCACTCCTTACTTCTTTACCACCTTAAACTCCCTAAGCTCCCTAAACACCCTAAACACCTTAAGCTCCCTAAACACCTTAATCTC
>CAZXHO010000072.1:0-9310 GCA_964640365.1 uncultured Sangeribacter sp.
GACTCTCTTATCTGTTGGTAAACATTAACTCTCGATCTTATTTAGAACTATAAGCTTTATATTTAAGCCAAATTGATTAAATCAATTTGTCATTACATTATTATCAGATTTTTACCTTCTTTCCACCTATTATGTAGATTCCCGATGGAAGAGAGGCAATCTCCTCTTGGGTAGCATCCTTATACAACATTATACCGGTCATGGTGTAGACTGAATTTGGAGTATTTGAACCGGAAGTCTCAATTTCTCCTACTCCTGCTGTAAACTCTTCGTGTGTCTTTACACATTTCAGTTCATCTGAATACCATCCCGGAACAACAAGATAAGCTGTATTTGCAGGAATATAGTCAAGTCCTGAAACCTTCACAAAACCCAATGAACCATCCTTGCATCTTCCGAGAACACGCATGGTAGTCGGATCGTACGCTATACGGTTTACATGACCGGAGATGTCACAATTGAAGTACTGGCCTCTTAATTTATTGCCGTTGATATCTCCACCTTTTCCCCCAACGTTCAAGCGATTGTCGGAAGTTGATTCTCCTACACATTCAACAACCACAGGTGTAGACATAGGCACTGTGCCATCAATCTCAGTCAGCTCAGCTATACTCGTACCGATATTGCTGACATAATACATTTTCACACCCTTGGAATATGCGGAAAATGGGAAATCTGCATATATAGTGGAATAAAGGCCTCCACCGGCTTCTACATCAGGATATGCACCAAAATAATTGCTGCCGTCAGACTCCATGGGAAGAATAAACCACTTACGGTAATCACCCGTACAGTTGGTTGCCATGGTTCCGTAATCTCTGTCCAAAATATTTCCGTCTCCCAGATATCTCGTTGCCTTTCCGTCAGTGCCATATGCCATATATAACTGCTGACCATCGGCTGATCCATTTACACGCAATTTAAGATAATGGCCGATAATTTGATAAAGGCCTGTGCCCTGCGCAGTAAGCTGATAGTCGTCACCACTTACTTTCGTGATGTAGAAAATACTTCCCGGATCATGACTGATGTCAGCGAAAACCCTCCATAATTTAATTGCCTGTAGGTCGGCGGTAGTAGAAATGAGGTCGATGCTTCCTCGGTTATCAATTACGGAAGCATACCTATGGGTCTTATAATTCTCCACACGGTAATATCCGTTACCGGTGAGGTCGGCATACATTCCAAACGCCGTAACGGCTGCAAAAAGAAGAGTAAATATTTTTTTCATAATTTTAGAATCTGTCGGGCAAAAGGAGATTGGCAGCTTTTCTGCCTAAATATTGCCCGGCTGTGGAAATTAGGATAGTGTTATTAAAAAATTGGTCATACCGGAGTCATTACTCCGATATGACCAATTATATAACGTCATCTATCGTGATTTATTTCACGCTTCAAACTGTTTCGCCTATTATTCAGCAATACAGATTGCAACGCGGTTCTGTACAGGATCTGCGAAAGGCTGATCTTCAATTGAAGACATGCTGTTTACAACCATGCGAGAACCAGCGATGCCGTACTTAGTCTTAAGAGCGGTAGCAACTGCCTCAGCACGCTTAGCAGCAAGACGGAGGTTATACTGCTTTGTGCCTGTTCCCTTGTCAGCATAACCTGTGATAGTTACGACTGCATTGGGGTGCTCCTGAAGATATTCAGCAATAGCAGTTACCTTTGTCATTTCCTGTGTGCTGATGATTGCTTTGTTGATCTTGAAGAATACGTCGCGACGCATTACCTGTACCTCTTTTGCAGGTTCTTCAACTGCTACAGGAACTTCAACAACCTTCTCGATGATCTTCTCGATGATCTGAGGTTCCGGCTGTTCGATTACACGTGTGCGAGTATCATATTTGTGACCGAAAGCATACTTAACACCTACAAGACCGTTGAAATACCAGTCGATGTTAGAACCAACCTTTGAGTTGTAAGTATCGCTTACGCCGTTAGCCATAAGTTCAATGCCGAGCTGAACGCGGTCTGAAACATTGAAGTTAAGGTCTACGCCCAACTGACCGAGGAAACGAGTTTTTGTACCATCCCAAATATTGCCGAGAACATTGTAGTCCTTGCCATAGATGATATCGTTGCCCTCGCCCGGAGTGATTGTACCACGGTATGCATTGTTAAAGTTGTTAGCCTCTTTATTGTTGAAGCCTACGTTAACACCAAGACCGGCGATAAGGTTAACTTCAGCAACACGTTTGGGGTTATAGCCGCCGAAAACGTTGGTAAGGTCGATAACAGCATCAAGAGTGGGAGCTACATAATTCCATTTCCACTTTCCGTAGGGATCATCAAGGATGCCCTTGCTCTGCCATGCATTAACAGCGAGACGCATGCCTACATAAGGATTGAATTTATAGCCGATGCCAATCTGTGCATTTGGGCTAAGCAACTTGCCGAAAGCTCCTTCGCCAAGAGTCTCCTGTGCGCCAAACTGAAGCTGGCCATACCAGTGGGGATGGAACACATATTCGGTGACTGTTTCCTGAGCGTTGGCACAGAGACCACCGAGCAGAAGTGATGCAGTCAAAAGAATCTTATTGAGTTTCATTTTTAAAATTTCTTTTTAGGTTCTGTAAATATGATTTAACGCTCAGATTTATTTTGCAAGACGAATATAGAAGCTGCGTGCAGATACATTTCCTCTGTAGTCGAGGGCTGCGTAAACCACCTGATAGGTGTGACCTGCCTTCATATCCTTAACAGGAATGTAAGACTGCTGCTGACGGCCGTCGAGAATCTTGTTAAGATATTCTGCATCGTTGATTGCCTTAACGTCTGAACCGTCTGTGAGGTCAGCTACAACTGCAACATATTTCTTGTATGCAGGAGTAATGATCTCCGCATTGTAGTTAGTAAGGAACATCTCGATTGCATCACCGGTTCCGGGAGTGAACACTGAAGGATCATTCTTAACTGTTGAGAAGTGATGGAGTGAACCATTACCATCTTTGTAAGCTGCATAAACCTGAAGTGCTGCGTTAGGATCATCAAGCAATGTGTTGATTTTCTTAGCAAGCTTGTTGTAAAGATCGATGAGGCGGTTGATACCGTCACCTACACGACCGTTAAGCTGGTTGTTGATGCTGTTCTTGATGTCTGCGATCTTGTCTGAGATCTGAGTATTTACGCTTTCAAGCTGCTCGTTGATATCGCCGATGATATTCTGAAGCTGTGCAGTAACCTGTGACTGGATCTGACCCTTGAAGCTGTCGTCACCTTCGCCATTTACAGCCTTAACGATATTGTCGATAAGATCATTGAGTGCTTCAGGCTTGAAGTAAAGTGTCTCTGCACCTTCCTGATTGTAGCCGAGAACTACTTTTGCATCGTCACCAAGTTTTCCGATAACGTTGTTGCTGCCATCAACTACAGGGAGACCTGCGAGATCAACTGTCAATGTAGTAGGATCAACTGTGAACTTAACACCTGAAAGATCGATGTTATAATCTTCTGCCTTAAGACCACCAAGGTTCAGTTCAAGATTAACTTTGTCAAGAGCCTTGTTGATGTATTCCTGGATATGACCAACTTCGGGAAGACGACGTGAAGGAATATAACCCTCGGGATCGAATGAGAAGCTCAGAGGATGATAAGTCACGGCAGCAATTGCATAACGAGTATAAATGCTGCGGAGAATTGGGTTGGAGTTCGGATTTGAAGAAGTTTCAGTTGACTCACCCTTTACACCTTCAGGATCGTTTTTGCCATCACCTTCGGTTGTTGAATACTTACCGTCGTTGTTGGTTACGTTAGAAAGTACAAGACCACCGGGAGTTGGGTTCCAAGGGGTAGACATGTAGTTGAAAGATGTCTTAACCTCAGAAGTAAAGTTGAGAGCAAGTAAAGGAATTCTGTTGTTGAACTGTTTGTAGATTGCGTCTGCAAGAGTCAAGAGATCGCTCTTTGACGGATCTTTCATGAATTCCTTTGCAGCTGCCTTAAGGCTGTCATCAAGTTTAATATTGATATCCTCAAGATTATCAGCTGTAGCGGTTACATTAATAGCATAGAAACCGTTGCCTGCACGGGAAAGACCCATGTTGATAACATGATCATCTTCTTTTACAGCTTTAAGTTCACCAAACACCTGTACGCCATTACTCTTCTCGAGGCTGATCTTAAGACCGTCGATAACCTCCGAAGGAACGTTAGAAGGATTGATGGTTACATAAACTGTACCGAGATTAATACTTTCCTCTACATCTGTTCCAAATTTCTGGTTAGGAATATTAAGACCTGATTTGTCGAGGGCAGCGATAGCCTCTTTTTCACCGTAAACATAAGAGGTGTTTGCAACCGGGAATTCAATTTCCTGATTTCCCTGATAGTAATAGTTGCAAAGCAATGAGCTCTGGATGCCGATAGGAAGGTTTATTGAACCGTATGCCGGGTTGTAAACTTCCTGAATCTCGACGTTGGTAATAAGGCTGACAACCATGTCGTCAACATAAACCTTAAGAGCCTCAGCATAATTCTTGTTGTTCTGGATGAGGTCGTAAAGATACTCCTGATTCTCCATTGTAAGGAGATTGGCATCCATAAGGGCGTTGAGTTTCTTGCGGACAACTTCAAGATTTGTCTCACCGTTCTGGATCTTGCCATCAAGAAGATCGAAGAGTTTAGACAAAACCTTGTTGTTCTCTATCGGAGAAACAGATTCATTGTCTTTACAAGAAGTGAACATGCCGACACCTCCGGCCGTTACGGAAAGCAACAGCAAGCCGTTGATTAGTTTCCTATTCATTCCTTAATTGTTTTGAATTGATTAATATTTTGTTTGTTTAATATCACGTTAGAAATAGTGGGAACGAGCGCTTATCCGTCAAAAAGACAAGCACTTGATACTATTTTGGTTCTAAGCGAATTACATTTGCAAATAAGACAATAAAGCAATTTCAGACCCCTACAAGAGGGTTTGCGCTGAATTTGAACGCAAAGGTAAGACTCTTTATCAAATCTAACAAATTTTTTAAAAAAAATATTTCAAGAATGAGAAAAAATCTTAAAATTCCGTATTTTTGACCAATTTTGTACAGATATTGCGACTTTCAACCCTCTCTATTACAAAAAATTTACTAATTTTGCACCGGATTTCCTTTTCCAATCTTATTTCATAAGATCTTTCTATATTCTCAGGTATTCTTGAAGTAATACTACAATCTGCGGAAACTTGGACAGGATGTTTCAACCCCCTTTTGCTTTCCGATCTTTAAATATTTGTTATGAAAAAATCCTTATTGGCGGTCCTTACTTTTTTAGTGATAAGCGGTAACTTTTTCCTTTCGGAAGCTCAGTTAGTGGAACGCTTTAAAAATATTTATATTCCGGGTCGGGACAATAAAGCTCAAATCACAAATCTCAACGATTCTGCACAGGCAATCGATATAAACGAAATCAAGCCACTACCCGGTCTTGCCGGATGGTGTCTCGAAAATAATATCGCATATAATCTTGAAGCCGCATTTCTTTTAGGAACCGGTGGAATTGGACTTGAACTCGCCACTCCTGTCACAAACTGGGCAAGACTAAGAGCCGGCGTGGAGTGGATTCCACCAATCAGCATACCGATGAGATTCGACATAGCATCTTTCAATAACGGCACGGTAAACAACGATATAACCCATATTCAGGAAATGCTGTACGACATGACCGGACTTAAAATGGATAAAGAAGTCAAAATGACTGCCAAGTCCACTATGTTCAATTTCAAGCTTCTTGTGGATATATTCCCTCTGCAGGAAAATCGTCATTGGCATGTAACTGCCGGTTTCTATGTGGGGGCTCCCGTTATTGGAAAGGCTGTGAATAGCCGAGATCAAATGACTACGCTCGTTGCTATTAATCTATATAACAGAGCATACGATTATTTCACAACCATAAAAGATATATATGATGTTCCAATTGGTGGAGGCAATTATCTCGATCCGGACAAAGTGACTGAATGGAAAGAGAAATTTGAAGAATACGGCAGAATCGGCATTCATATCGGAGATTACAAAGATGGGAAGCCATATCTTATGGTGCCTTCCTCAGACGGATACGTCAGAGCTAAGGCGCGCACAAACTCTTTTAAACCATATGTAGGATTGGGCTATAGCGGGGCGCTCGACAAATTCCAAAAATGGAACGTAGGCGTAGAAGCCGGAATACTGATTTGGGGTGGGGCCCCTCAGGTGATTACCCACGATGGTGTAAACATAAGTAAGGAACTGACTAATGTTCGTGGTAAAGTTGGTGCATATCTTGACTTTATGAATGCAGTACCGGTTTTCCCTCTTGTCAATTTCAAGATATCCTATTCTTTCTTCTAATAAATTACCTTTAGAAATCTTATTAGTGAAACACTGATATAATCAGTTGGAATTAATAACGTCTGTGGATTGGCTATCGTAAGAAAACGTAAGGAAATAATAATCCTAAGTAAACATTTTTGAAAACCCTTTCTTCCATAACTGTCTTTTTATTTCTCTTGCTTCTTTTAGGAGCCGGATGCAAGAGTGTGAAAATTTCAGAGGGAGACGAGGCATTGGAACGAGGAGAATATTTCACCGCAGAAGCCATCTATCGAAAAGCCTATAACAGTATTAAAAACCAAGGAAAAGGCAAGGCTACAGGTAAAAACCGTGATAAAGGAAAGGTAAAGGCCGCGGAAGCCCGGGCTTTGCAAGGAGAACTGGCTTATAAGTTGGGGCTGTGTTACGAAAAACTAAATATGGATGTAAAAGCCTCAAAGGCATTCCAGAATGCTGTAAGGTATGGCTATCCCGACTCTGTTGTGTATCTTCATCTTGGCAAAACTCTACAAAGCGAAGGAAAGTATGCGAATGCTTCGGATGCCTATACAACTTATCTGCAATACAAACCCGGAGACAAAATAGCTCGCGAGGGTCTCTCAGGATGTAGGCTCGCTCTGGACGCGAAAGAGAAACCCTCCACGAGATATGTAGTGAGGGAAGCCAAGATCTTCAATACCAAACGCGCGGACTACGCTCCTATGTTTGCAGATAAAAACTTTGACAGACTCTATTTCACTTCCACTTCCGAAAAGTCAACCGGAGAGAAACATTCGGAAATTACCGGTATGAAACGGGGCGACATATATTTCAGTGCAAAGAATGAACAGGGACAGTGGCAAACGCCAATACCGGTGGAAGGGGATCTAAATTCAGAAGCTGACGAAGGGATAATCAGCTTTTCGCCTGACGGACAGACCATGTACCTCACACGTGCAAGGAAATCGGAGACAGAAGACACATCAGTAGAAATATATACGTCCCGAAGAAGTGATGCCACATGGTCAACACCTCAAAAGTTTGAAATAAATACAGATTCGCTGGCTGCCGTTGGTCATCCTTCTGTATCTCCCGATGGCACCTATCTATATTTCTGTAGTGATATGCAAGGAGGATACGGAGGACTTGACATATGGCGAATTAATCTTAAAAACAAATTGGGAAGACCTATAAATATGGGACCGGAAATTAATACCCCCGGCAACGAAATGTTTCCCTATGTAAGAAATGATTCTCTGCTATATTTCTCTTCTGACGGTCATCCGGGCTTCGGGGGACTTGACCTTTTTAAAGCCTCCCTAAATTCAACAGGAGACTTTTGGAATGTAGAAAATCTCGGCTTGCCCATGAATAGCAATGGGGATGACTTCGGGATAACTTTCGGGGAAGGAGAATCAGGATATTTCAGCACAAACCGTGGCGATATACGCGGATACGATCATATTTACAGTTTTGAACTCCCTGACATTCATATATCCATTTCAGGTTATGTCATTGATAAGGATGAAGATCCCGTTCCAGGTGCGGTCATACGTATTGTTGGCGATGACGGAAGCAACCAAAAGCAAGTGGCACGTGATGACGGCTCATTCAATTTTTCTCTCGATAGGGGTGTGAGATACGTAATGAAAGCCGGAGCTCCCGGATATCTTAGTCTTAAACAAGAATTTACAAGTGAAGAAGCAGAGGAAGATGCCGATTATGTTATAGATTTCATTCTGGCTGCAATCCATAAACCTCAGGTTGTCGAAAATATCTTCTACGACTTCGACAAAGCCACACTTCGCCCTGAATCTAAAGAGGCTCTCGATGAATTAGCCGGGATGTTGAATGATAACCCTCATATAACAATTGAAATGGGCGCGCATACCGACCGGAAGGGTTCGGAAGAATACAATATTCGTCTCTCTGAAAGGAGGGCACAAAGTGTGATCGACTATCTTGTTGCCGCAGGTATTGATCCCGCTCGCCTAACTCCGAAAGGATACGGAGAAACCACTCCCAAGACAGTCACTAAAAGAATAAATCGCGAATACCCTCAATTCCCGGAAGGCACTGTTCTTTCGGAAGAATTTATTCTAACTCTTTCGCCGGAAGATCAGGAGGCTGCAGACCAGATAAACCGCCGAACAGAATTCCGGGTACTATCCCTCGACTTTGATGAGCCCGCTTACTGATTGATACCCCCTTCTTCATCTATTGCGAAATTCACGAAATCATTAAATGGTTTCGCCACTGCAAAATACTTTCCTGTTTTCTCAACAAAATCAGCTCTCATAAGCTCCTCATCTTTCAGATAATGGGTGGCTACATAATCTTTAGGCCTGACAAGAGCAACATATTCCCAATCTCTCGGGATTCCCTTAGGAGCAGTTTTAATGCAGTTTTCTCCGATTTCAGTATAAATTTTCTTGAATTCCGGATTCTCAATTATTCCAAGATATTCCTCCACATTTTCATATATGGATTGTCTGATAGCAGTTACGGTTTTTGATGGCAGACATACCGTTCCAACAGCTATCAAACAATTGTCAGGCTCTATATGCAGGTAATAACCCATCCTGTTAGACTTTTTTCCATACGGTGGATTTATAAAAATTCCGATATGTGTCTTATAAGGAGTTTTATCTGTAGAAAAGCGCGTGTCTCTGTAAATTCTGTAAGTACAGTCTGCCGGAGTGAGATATGAAGCTTCAGAATCGAAAGAGGCAACCTGTAATATCAGTTCTGAAGTCAGATGGTCTATTTTATCCTTTACTTTAAGATACTCCCCTTTATGTTCATTAAACCATTCTCTGTTATTATTTGCAGCCAAAGATTTTAAGAAACTCAATATTTCTTTCATATATGTACAAATTATTCGTAAAATATAAAATGTAAAGGTTAAGAATTGTTAAATAGCAATTATTTTTTATGTTATCCAGCATATTTTGAAAAATAATTACTAATTTTGCAATGAGTTTTTCATGGTATTAGATTTTAAGGTTAACGCAAGATTGGTTGTCGGGATG